>NZ_JAPTFO010000006.1:0-90571 GCF_030985515.1 Stenotrophomonas sp. Sm10 | reverse complement strand
GGGGGGCGCCCCCGGCGGCTGGCCGTAGCCGGCCAGTTGTACCAGCAGCAGTGGCGTGCGCGCACCGAACTGCCGCCGCCAGTCCTCGCGCAGCGCACGCAACCGCGCCGCGTATGCCGCGCCATCACCGGTGTTCGATTCGCCCTGGTACCACAGCATGCCGCGCAGCCCGAAACCGCCGAGCGGTGCGATCATTCCGTTGTACAGCGTCGACAGCCCGGTGGCCGCCTGCCAAGGGGCAAATGGCGGCGCCTGTTGGCCCGGCGCAACCCGATACATCCACGGTCCCTGCAGTGGCACCCGCTCGCCGGTATCGAACTGCAGGCCGTGTGCCGTTGAAGGACCGGCCAGGCCGCCTTCGCCGTAGGTGTCCAGCACGTTGACCGCAATGCTGTTGGATCCTGCCTTCAGCAGGCCATGTGGCAACGGGTAGCGCCTCTCGCCGGCGCCGTACTGGCTGCCGACGGCGACCCCGTTCACCCAGGTCACGTCCACCTCGTCGGCCGATGCCAGCTCCAGGGTCGCGCCGCGTGCGGCCTGTTCAGCGCTCAGCATCACCTGCGTGCGATACCAGACCATGCCGTTGTAGTCGGCAAGTGCGGGCTCGTTCCACCGCTCCCATGCGCCCAGTGTGGCCGGTGCGCGCGACCATCCGCGGTCATCGGCATCCGTCCGCCATGGGGCGTCGCCGGGCAGCGTGCCCTCGCGTGTGGCCCACCAGTGCTGCCAGTAGCGGCCCCAGGCTGCGCGTGCCTCCAGCGGATCACGCGCAGACCGCGCGAGGATGTCGAGGGCCTCATCCAGGCCGCCCTGCCCGCGCAGTGCACCAACGCTGGTCCAGGCCTCGATCCGCGAGCCACCCCACGCCGCCTCGATCAGCCCCATCGGCACGTCGACCGTGCGCTGCAGTTCGCGCGCAAAGTAGAAGCAGGTGGCGGAGAAATCGCGCACCGCATCAGGCGTTGCCGATGTCCAGGCAGTGCTGTCGTTGAAGGTCTCCTGTGCCTGCACGGCGGCGTGCTGCGGCACGGTGAACAGCCGGATCCGTGGCATCGTGGCTGCGGCAATCTCGCTGGCTGCGTTGAGCGAGCGCCACACCGGCAGTTCCATGTTCGACTGGCCCGAGCACAGCCACACGTCGCCGACCAGCACGTCGCGCGCCGTTTGCCGGCGCGTTCCGTCGTTTACCTCCAGCGTGTAGGGACCGCCAGCGGCGACCGGGTACAGCATCGCCTGCCAGCGGCCTGCGGCGTCCGCCCGGCTGCTCACCGCCTGCCCCGCAAACGTCACGGAAACCGGCTGCCCAGGGCTTGCGTGCCCCCAGACCGCAATGGGCCGGTCACGCTGCAGGACGGCGTGATCCCTGAACAGCGGATGCAGCAGTCCCGTCGTCTCCCGCGCCGCGGCCGGCATCGCCACTACTGCCGCAGCCATCATCAACAGCACACACCCGACCGCTCCGAACCTGCTCATCGGCCATCCCCCGGTGCGAACGGAAACTGCAACGCCTGGTAGTACGACAATGGCTGCGGCGGTGGCCGTTCGCCGGCGGGCAATGGCCGTCCGCTGAGCGACTGGAAGTACGCCACGCTGGCGTCACGCCACCATTGCGCCTCGTCGTGCTGGATCTGCAGGAACGCAGCAACGTGCCGATGCCGCTGCGGATCGATCCGGTCGCTCAGGCCGGCCCAGGTGTCCTGCATCGACCGCACCTGGCGCACACCCCGCGAATAGCGCCCGACCAGCTCATCCCAGAGCGTCCTGCCCGAGCGCATGCGGTGATCCCACGGCACATGATGGAACCACAGCAGCAGCGACTCGGGCACCCGCTCGGGGTCGCCATAGACCTCGGCGACCTGCGGGGCGTACTGGCCCACGGCGTTGCTTCCGCCGGCGCTGCGGTCAAAACCGATGCCCTGGCTGTCTGCGCGGTGGTAGTACACCGACGTCCAGTCCGCACGTGGGCCTCCGTCCACCCAGGGGCCGGGGCCGTAGTGATGGCCGCGTGCCATCAGGTGGTGCAGGCCCAGCGGCGTCATGTAGTCCACTGCCGCCTCGCGCGAGTCCATCATCATCCGCACGATCGGGCCGGTCACCTGCGGGTCGGGCGAGAACGTCAACGCTGCCCAGTCTTCGGCAATCGCGCGCGCGGATTGCTGCGGGTTCCAGGCCAGCCGGCCGAAGGCGTACCAGTTGGCCTGGTCGAAGTGCGAGCCACTCCAGGTGCGGTCCACGCCGATGTTGGCGACGCCGGCAATACCGGTCAGTGCGTGGCCCTCCAGCGAGCCATCGATCACGCGGGCAACCGTGGAGCCCTCGCCGCGGGCATGGGTGTCGGCCTGCAGCACTTCCTCGTAGAGCGTTCCCAGGTAGACCAGGTGCGTCGCAAAACCCAGGTATTCCTTGGTGATCTGCAGTTCCATCATCAGCGGCGTGCGCGGCATCGCGCCAAACAAGGGGTGGAACGGCTCGCGCGGCTGGAAGTCGATGGGGCCGTTCTTCACCTGCACGATCACGTTGGGGCGGAAGGCGCCGTCCAGCCCGACAAACTCACTGTATGCCTGCTTGGCGCGATCTTCGGGAACCTCGTGCGAGTACACGAAGGCCCGCCACATCACCACACCGTTGTGGGGCGCCAGCGCGTCGGCCAGCAGGTTGGCGCCGTCGGCATGGGAACGACCGTAATCCTGCGGGCCGGGTTGCCCTTCGGAGTTCGCCTTGACCAGGAAGCCGCCAAAATCCGGAATGCGCGCATGGATCTCATCGACCTTGTCGCGCCACCAGCGCCGCACGCCGGGGTCCAACGGGTCAGCCGTCGCCAGGCCGCCGAGCTCGATGGGCGCACTGAAGCGTGCGCTCAGGTAGACCCGGATGCCATAGGGGCGGAACAGGTCGGCCAGCGCGGCGGCTTTGGCCAGATAGGCCGGCGACAGGCTCAGCGCACTGGCGTTGACGTTGTTGAGGACGGTGCCGTTGATGCCGAGTGAGGCGTTGGCACGGGCGTAGTCGGTGTAGCGCGGGTCACGCCACTGCGGCAACGTCTGCCAGTCCCAGAGGGAGCTGCCTGCATAGCCACGCTCGACGTAACGATCCAGGTTGTCCCAATGGTCGAGCACACGCAGTGCGACCCGCGGCGACTCCCGCACGTCCAGCCCCTGCAGCGGCATGCCACGCTGCAACAGGCGCAGCAGATGGAACGTGCCATACAGCACGCCGACATCCCGGCGTGCCGCCACCAGCAGTACATCGCGCCCCTCGATCCGGACCCGCCGGATCAGGAAGCCCTCGTCGCCCAGCGTGGCAACCTCGTTGCCGAACGCGGCGACCAGCGCCGAAGACTGCGGCGTACCCAGCACCAGGGCATGGTCAGTACTGATTGCCGTTCGCATTGGCGGCGCCGTTCCCAGCAATCCAGGGAGGCTGCGCGCAAGCTCGTCGCGGGTAGCGCGCTGCATCGGCGTGCAATCCGGGGCCACCACTTCGGCCAATTGCCGCCGGTAATCGGCAGCGACCGTTGCGGCAACCGGCTGGTAGCGCATCCACAGCCCGTAGCCATCCTCCGCCCGCGCCACGCCAGCACAGGCCAGCAGCACGACCACGGCCCACAGGCGCGTGCCGACAGCACGCAACAAGGGCGTTAACATGCGCCTTTGTAGACTACGTCCGGGCCCGGGGCAGCGCATCATCGTCCTTCGCACCCCCGCGGCAGCGCCACCAAGAACAAAGGGATCGTGCATTGGACAAGCCGAAGAAATCGGTTCGCCGCAGAACCGCAGGCGTGACGATCGACGAGGTTGCGGCCCTTGCCGGCGTTTCGCCGATGACCGTGTCGCGGGTGATCAACCAGGGCAAGGTGCGCGACGTCACCCGCGAGCGCGTGCTGCGCGCCGTGCGTGAGCTGGGCTATACGCCCAATCTTGCCGCCAGTTCGCTGGCCGCCGCACAGCACACGCGCATTGCGCTGATCTACACCAACCCCAGCGGCGCCTACCTGCGCGAACTGCTGGTGGGCCTGCTGCGCGTCGCCTCCAGTTCCGCCATCCAGCTGGTCATCGACTACTGGGACAACCTGGATGCCGAATCCGAACGTAGGGCGGCGCGCGCGCTCGCCGGACGCGTCGACGGGGTGATCCTGCCGCCGCCCCTGTGCGAATCGCAGGCCGCCGTAAGCGAACTGGTCAAGGCTGGCATTCCGGTGGTGGCCATCGCATCGGGGCGCCTGAGCGAGGCCCTGTCCTGCGTCCGCATCGACGATCTCAGTGCGGGCAGGGAAATGACCGAGCACCTGCTCCGGCAGGGACACACCCGCATCGGTTTCATCCGTGGGCGCGATGACCTGAGCGCCAGTGCGCTCCGTTACGACGGCTTCGTCACCGCCCTGCGCGAGGCCGGGCTTGCGGTGGAGCCTGGCCTGGTCCAACACGGTGACTACACCTACCGGTCCGGCCTGGCTGCCGCCGAAAAGCTGTTGTCCCAACGCCGCCCACCGACCGCGATTTTCGCCAGCAACGACGACATGGGCGCCGCCGCCATCTCCGTCGCGCACCGACGCGGGCTGGAAGTGCCGCGCGACCTGTCGGTCGTGGGTTTCGATGACACCTCGGCCGCCACCACCGTATGGCCGGAACTGACCACGATCCACCAGCCCATCGCCTCGATGGCCAACGCGGCCGTCGACATCCTGCTGCGCACCATCCGCCGTCCGGCGGGGGACGCAACGGTGCTGCGCGATCATGTGATGCCGCATCGGCTGATCGCACGCGGTTCGGTAGCCGCGCCGCCCCGGTAGCGGTAGCGCAGGCATCATGTACCGCATCCGAGGGTGACCTCGGCTTCGTTCAGTGCGCCCAGCGCGACGCGTGACACGGAGATCGTCATCGCATCGGCCGTCACCACCGACCACGGCCGGTCGATCGCGTCCAGCTTGGCGCCCGCCTTGGCCAGGCACTTCAGCGGCACGCCAACACGCTTCCACTGGCCTTGTGGAAGCGCCGCCAGCGAGGCCCCGATGGCGACGCGCGCCGAGCAGCCCGCGCCGCAACCGACCGACAGCCACGCCTCACCCTGCGGCGCAGCGTCGACCCGCAGCGTGGTCAGCAGCATCAGGTCGCCGTTGGATTCGCGCTGCAGATCCAGCGCCGTGTGCGACTGCAGTGCAGCGACGGCCTCGCCCTTGCCCGACCAGGCCAGGCGTCGCCCATCCTCCTGCGCCAGATGATCCACGCCGGTGATCTTCAGCCGATCATCGGGCAATGCGTCCGGCACGCGGGTCACGGTCAGGCCCTGGTCAGCAGCATCCTCGATCCGCAGCGCCATGCCAGGACCCGCGTCACCGCGCGCGAAGAACACGCCCGTCGCGCCCTCGTTGCCGGTCACGCCCGATGCCTCCGGCAGCGCGGCCAGGTCGCCGTTGTCGGCGTAGGTCAGGCCGAAGCCGAACGCAAACAATGGATCGTAGTCCTTCTGGCCCACGTTGTTGGCGTACTGGGTGGCAGTGCGCGGCCAGCTGAAACTGAGCTTGCCCTTGAAATCGTGCTGCACGCGGCCATCGCTTCCGCGCAGCAGTACATCGGCAATGCCGGCGCCTTCCGAGCCCGGCAGCCATGCAGCCACGAAGGCATCGGCGGCATTGATTTCCCGGTTCACCCAGAGCGGCCGCCCGCTCAGGAAAACCGCAACAACCGGTATGCCTTCGGCCTTGAGCCGCTTGAGCAGCGCCAGGTCCGTTTCGTTGCCGGGCTTGTACGCCAGCGTCGGCCGGTCTCCCTGGAACTCGGCATAGGGGTCTTCGCCAAACACCACCACCGCCACATCGGGCTTCACTGCATAGCGACCGTCAACGGCAAGCACGGCTTCACCACCCGCCGCGCTGGCCTGGCGCGCAACGCCCTCGTAGATCGTGTCCGCGTTGGGGAAGTCCCTGCGGCTGGTGCCGGTGCCCTGCCAGTTGAGCGTCCAGCCGCCCGCCTGCTTGCCGACATCGTCGGCTCCGTCGCCGGCCACGAGGATCCGCTGCTTCGGAGACAGCGGCAGGACGTGGTCCTGGTTTTTCAACAGGACCAGCGATTCGCGCACGGCCTGCCGGGCGACCGCGCGATGTGCCGGCGCGCCGATCAGTGCGAACTGCCCGCCGACGGCCCGCGTGGATGGCCTGCCGGCCTCGAACAGCCCAAGGCGGAACTTGACCCGCAGGATCCGGCGCACCGCATCGTCCAGGCGTTGCGGCGTGATCCGCCCATCCTTCACCGCAGCCAGCGTCGTCTCGTAGAAACCCTTCCAGCTGTCCGAGGCCATCGCCATGTCCAGGCCCGCGATGATGGTGGCCGGGCAGTCTGTGGTGGTGCAGCCCTTGACCTGTCCATGACCATTCCAGTCACCCACCACGAAGCCACCGAAGTTCATGCGGCCCTTGAGTACATCGGTAAGGTAGTACCGGTGCCCATGCATCTTTTCACCGTTGACGCTGTTGAACGACGCCATCGCGGTCTGCGCGCCGGCGGCGATTGCCGGCGGATATCCGGCGGCGTGGATGCGCACCAGATCTGACTCGCTGATGCGGGTGTCGCCTTGGTCCTTGCCGTCAGTGGTGCCCCCATCGCCCAGGAAGTGCTTCACCGAGGCGATCACATGGCGGCCATCGAGGAACTCCGGAGTTCCCACCCTGCCCTGCAGCCCCTCCACCATGGCGGCGGCATAGCTGGCCACCACGTCCGGCGATTCGGAGTAGCCTTCGTAGGTGCGTCCCCAGCGATCATCCTGGGGTACGGCAACGGTCGGCGCGAACGTCCATTCCATGCCGGTGACACGGGTCTCCAGCGCGGTGATGCCACCGATCTGCCGCAGCAGCTCCGGATTGCGCGTGGCGCCCAGCCCGATGTTGTGCGGGAACAACGTGGCGCCAATGATGTTGCTCTGCCCGTGCACGGCATCGATGCCGAACAGCAGCGGAATGGCCTTGCCGCCTTTCGAGGTGTCCATCGAGGCGTCGTAGAAGGCGTCGGCCAGCGCCAGCCATTCGGCCGGCGACGCGTCATAGCGGCCACCGGGATCGGAGTTGCCCCCGGCCAGGATCGAGCCGAGCCGGTAGCGGCGCACATCATCTGGAGTGACGCTGGCGATGTCGCCCTGCACCAGCTGGCCGACCTTTTCCTCCACCGTCATGCCGGCCATCAGGTCGGTGATGCGCTTCTCCAGTGCCGGATCCGCGGCCAGCGGCCAGGCGACCTTCGGCCAGGGATCATTGTCGGTGGCTGCGGCGGCGGCAGCCCGGTCCTGGCCGCGGCAGCCGAGCAATCCCAGCATCAGTGCGGCGACCAGCGCGCCGCTGCGGATTACCAAGGCCTGCGATGTCATGGTGCTCATCCTTCCATCTGCTCCAGTTCCTTGCCCTTGGTCTCGTGCACATGCCGGACGACGAAGATCACCGAGATCACGGCAGCCACCAGGTAGATGCCGTAGGTGGCCGCCAGCCCTGCCGCGGCCAGCAGCATCGGGAACGTCACCGTGACCACGAAGTTGGAGGTCCACTGCGCCGCGCCGGCGACTGCCAGTGCCGAACCGCGGATCTGGTTCGGGAACATCTCGCCCAGCATCACCCACATCACCGGTCCCCAGGACAGATTGAAGAACACGACATAGGCATTGGCCGCCACCAGTGCCAGCGTGCCCATGCGGCCGGGCAGCTGCAGATGCCCGTCGGCCAGCGAACCGCTGGCAAACGCCACCAACACCAGTGCAAGCGACAGCGACATCCCGGCCGAGCCGAACCACAGCAGGGGTTTGCGGCCGATCCGGTCAATCAGCAGCACGGTGACCACGCAGGCACCGATGCTCAGCGCGCCGGACAGCACGTTGATCAGCAGCGCGTCGTTTTCGGAAAAGCCGACCGCCTGCCACAGCACGGCGCCGTAATAGAACACCACGTTGATGCCGACCAGCTGCTGGAAGCAGGCCAGCCCGACGCCGACCCAGACAATCGGGCGGATCCGCCCTGTCGCCGGGCTCTTCAGGTCGGACAGTCGAGGGCGATGATGGTCGTTGGACAACGAGGCATCGATCTCCTCGAGCGTGGCGCGGGCCTTGTCGCTGCCCAGCAGCCGGGTCAGCACCCGCAGTGCATCGTCCTTGCGCCGCTTCACCACCAGGTAGCGCGGGCTCTCAGGAATGGTCAGCAACAGCAGCAGGAACAGCAGCGATGGCGCGGCCTGCATCCAGAACATCCAGCGCCAGGCGGCCTGCCCGCCCCACAGCGGTTCGGTCGACGCGCCCGCTGCGGCCGCCAGCAGGTAGTTGGACAGGAAGGCAGCGGTGAGGCCGGTGATGATCGCGATCTGCTGCACGGTAGCCAGGCGGCCGCGATAGCGGGCCGGAGCGACCTCGGCAATGTAGGCCGGGGAGATCACGCTGGCCGCGCCGACCGCGAATCCACCCACCACCCGCGCGGCAATGAACCAGCCCGACGACACCGCCGCCCCGGCACCGAGTGCCGACAGCAGGAACATCACTGCCGACAGGATCAGCACGTTGCGACGGCCCAGGCGGTCGGCCAGCCGGCCTGCACTGAACGCGCCCACCGCACAGCCCAGCAGCATCGACGCGATCTCGAACCCCTGCATCCACTCACCGGACCGGAACGCCTGGTGCAGGCCATCCTGGGTACCGTTGATCACGCCGCTGTCGAAGCCGAACAGAAAACCGCCAATCGTCGCCACCACGCTGATCAGTACGATCAGCCGCGTGTTCTCACCGCTGCCTGCTGCCTGGTTCATCCCCGTCCCCTTGAGTGCGCCGTTGCCGCGCTCAGCGCAGCAGGTACTGGTTGAGCAGGTTTTCGTAACGCTCCTGCTTGCCGCTGGCCTGGCGCGGTTCGCCGAGGCGGGCGGCCAGTGCCGCCAGGTCCGGCAGGCTGAGCGTGCCACGCTCGAAATCCTGGCCGGCGCCGGAATCGAAGCTGGCGTAGCGCTGCGCACGCCATTGCTCCCAAGGAGACTCGGTCAGCAGTGCATGGGCAACCTCCAGGCCGCGTGCGAACGCGTCCATGCCACCAATGTGGGCAATGAACAGATCCTCCAGGTCGGTCGACTCACGGCGCACCTTCGCATCGAAGTTCAACCCGCCCTCCAGCCCACCCTGGCGCAGCACGACCAGCATCGCGCCCACGGTGTCGTACAGATCGCTGGGGAACTGGTCGGTGTCCCAGCCGTTCTGCGCGTTGCCGCGGTTGGCATCGATGCTGCCGAGCAGGCCATGATCGGACGCGACCTGCAGGTCGTGCTCGAAGGTATGGCCGGACAACGTGGCGTGGTTGGCCTCGATGTTGAGCTTGAAGTCCTTGTCCAGCCCGTGTTCCTTCAGGAAGCCCACCACCGTGGCACTGTCGAAGTCGTACTGGTGCTTCATCGGCTCCATCGGCTTGGGCTCGATCAGGAAGTTGCCCTTCAGGCCGATGCTGCGGCCATAGTCGCGGGCCATGGTCAGGAAGCGTGCGAAGTGCTCGATCTCGCGCTTCATCTGCGTATTGGCCAGCGACGCATAGCCCTCGCGCCCGCCCCAGAACACGTAGTGCTCGCCACCGAGTTCGACCGTGGCCTCCAGGGCGGCCTTGACCTGCACCGCGGCGCGGGCCACCACGGCGAAATCGGGATTGGTCGATGCACCGTTCATGTAGCGCGGGTGCGAGAACAGGTTGGCCGTGCCCCACAGCAGCTTGACGCCGGTGGCCTCCTGGCGCGCCTTGGCCAGGCCCACCATGTGCGTGAGGTTCTTCTGGTACTGGCCGATATCATCGGCATCCGGCGCCAGGTCGATATCGTGGAAGCACCAGTACGGCACGCCCAGCTTGGTGAAGAACTCGAACGCCGCGTCCACTTTCGCTTCGGCCGTGGCCAGCGGCGAGCCCGCCTCCCACGGGAACTGCCGGGTACCCGGGCCGAACGGATCGTGCCCGGCATTGCAGAAGGTATGCCAGTAGCACACGGCAAAGCGCAGATGCTCCTGCATGGTCTTGCCACCGATGACCCGGTTTGCATCGTAGACCTTGAAGGCAAGCGGATTGTCCGAGCCCTTGCCCTCGAACGGAATGCGGCCGATGCCGGGGAAGTATTCCTTGGCGCCGATGAAGGGCTGCGTGCTCATGGTGCGTGCTCCTGTCGTTGTACGGGGTGTCGTGGAGGAGCCATCAGCCGCGCTGCAGCGGCGTGATGGCATCAAGATGACTGAGGAAGCGTGCGTAGGCCCGTGCATAGGCATCGCTGCGGTCCGGATCCGGGCGCGCGGAGAGCGTGGGATCGACGGTGACGTGCCGTGCGGTGATGTCGCTGATCGAAGTGGCGTTGCCCTGCGATCGGGCGAGCGACCACAGCGCCTGTAGCGCCGCTCCAAACGCCGCGCCTTCGGCCTGCACCGGGACCTCCACGGGCAGGCCGAACACATCGGCCACCAGTTGACGCCAGGCAGCGCTGTTGCTGCCACCGCCGGTGAGTACGATGCGATCAAACTGCATGCCCGCGCGGACGAAGGCGTCGTAGCCGTACCTCAGGCTGTAGGTCGCGCCCTCCATGGCGGCGCGGTAGAGGTGCGCCGGAGTGAAGTTGGCGGTGTCCAGGCCGGCCAGCACACCCTTGCCGAGCGGCAGGTCCGGCGTACGCTCGCCATTGAGGAAGGGCAGCATCACCAGCCCGCCTGCTCCCGGTGGCGTCGCGCGCAGGTGCGCATCGCCGTCGCGAGTGCTGAAGCCGAAGGCACGGGCCACCTGTTCGGTCGCCACGGTGCAGTTCATGGTGCAGATCAGCGGCAGCCATCCTCCCGTGGACGAGCAGAACGCGGCCCAGGCGCCGTCCGCGTCGATCACCGGCGCGCTGGAATAGGCGAACAGCGTTCCAGACGTTCCCAGGCTCATCGCCAGGCGTCCTTCGGTGACGCAGCCAGTGCCGATCGCGGCCATCATGTTGTCGCCGCCGCCAACGGCCACCTTCACCGCCGCTGCAATCCCGAGCGCGGCCGCGGCCTTCGGCGCGATATCAAAGAGGGCGTCGGGTGCGGCGATCGGCGGCAGGCAGGCGGCAAGATCACGATCAGGATCGGTGGCGCGCAGCAGTTCCTGCGACCAGGTGCGTGTGCGCACGTCCAGCCAGCCGGTTCCGGACGCATCGCCAAGCTCGCAGAACCGCTGCCCGGTCAACACGAAATTCAGGTAGTCGTGTGGCAGCAGGATGGTCGCCAGCCGCGCATAGGCGTCGGCACGGTGGATCCGGGTCCAGGGCAGCTTGGACGCTGTGTAGCCGGCCAGGATCGGGTTGCCCGCCAGCGCGATGGTCCGTTGGAATCCTCCCACGGCGTCCATGATCTGGATGCATTCGGCCGAGGTGCTGGTGTCGCACCACAGCTTGGCCGGCGCCAGTACCTCGCCGGCATCATCAACCGGCACGAACCCATGCTGCTGCCCCGATACCGCCAGTGCGACGATGCGAGCGCGCAGCGAGGGGTCGATCCTGGCAAAGCAGTCGCGCAGGGCCGACACCCAGTCGGCAGGCGCCTGTTCACGGCTGCCGTCGGCACCGCTGTCCAGCGTGAGCGGCGCGCTGGTGACGGCGGCCACCGCTTGCGCCTGCGGGTCGTAGACCAGCACCTTCAGGCTCTGCGTCCCTGCATCGATCCCTGCAACCAGACCCATCGAAACCGCCTCCGATCAACAAAAAGGTAGCGCTAACATTCCGTGGACTCAAAAAGGGGGCGTGCTGTCCGGCCCCCTCGTTGCCACCGCATGCGTCATCGCCTGCGGTGTTCCCGCACTGTAACCAGCTGCAGCGGAAAAAGCGTGCTGCAACGCAAAACCTGCTATGCGTTTGCTGCCGTCGAACGCCACACGTCAACGCCGGACCTGCAGTACTGCGCGATGAACTCCGCCTGGGTCGGCATCTGCGCGGCGGCCTGCTGCACCGGCTGCTGGATGCCCTTCAACAGGGTGCGCAGATCGGCGTCGCTCACTGCCCGCGCCAGCGGATGCGGCGGGCCTGGCGGAATGCCCTGCCCGAGCAGCACGCTGGTCCAGGACTCGATGCGGAACAGCTCGCCGGGGTCCTGCCAGGCGTGCGCACGCTCGCGCCACGCCTGCAACCGGTGCTGCAGCGATCCGGGCACGCTCATCTCGCGACACGCCTTCCACATCGGTTCGGTGCGCTGCGTTGCGTGATAGTGCAGGATGATGAAGTCGCGCACGTGCTCCATTTCCTGGCGGCTGACATCGTTGTACAACTGCACCAGCGACGCACTGATGCCGTCGAACGGGAACAACTGGATCAGGCGCACCACTGCGCTGATCGTCAGATGGATGCTGGTCGACTCCAGCGGTTCGATGAAACCGCTGGCCAGCCCGAGCGACACCACGTTCCTGTTCCACGCCTTCAGCCGGCGTCCACTGCGGAACGGCACCTTCCATGGATCGCGCAGGGGTGGAGCCCCTGCATCGCGCAGCAGTTTCGCGGCGGCCTCGTCATCAGACAGATGGCGGCTGTCATACACCAGCCCACAGCCAACGCGGTGCTGCAGCGCGATGTGCCAGCGCCACCCCGCCTCGTGGGCGATCGCCCGGGTATAGGGCACCGGCGGCGCCACCGCTTCGGTCTGCACCGCCACGGCCTGGTCGCACGGAAGCCATTCGTGCCAGTCCTCGTAGCCGGTGCCCAGCGCCTGCTCGATCAGCAGGCCACGGAACCCCGTGCAGTCGATGAACAGATCGCCCTCGATCACCTGGCCGTCGTCCAGTACCAGCGCCTGAACCGAGCCGTCGTGCGCGTGCTGCCTGACCTGGGCGATCCTGCCTTCGATCCGGCGCAGGCCGTTGGCCTCGGCCCTGCCGCGCAGGAACCGCGCATACAGGCTGGCATCGAAGTGATACGCATAGCTGGCCTGCGGCTGGGTGTGCAGCGAGAAGCGGTCGCCGCGCGACGCGATGCTCTCCAGGCAGAAGTCGCCCAGGTCCGAGGGCATGCCGCGGCGCAGGCTGTCCAGCCAGAAGTGATGGAAGGGAGCCGCCCAGGTGCCATGGCCGATGGTGCCGAACGGATGGAAGAAGCGATCCCCCGGCAGCCGCCAGTTCTCGAACGAGATCGACAGCTTGAAGGTGCCGGCCACCGCGCGCAGGAACTCCTGCTCGTCAATCTGCAGGAAGCGATGAAAGGTGCGGATCGGCGGCACGGTGGACTCACCGACGCCGACCGTGCCGATCTGCTCGGACTCGACCAGCGTGATCTGCAGCTGGTCACGGAACTGATGCGCCAGCGCGCAGCCGGCCAGCCATCCCGCTGTACCGCCACCGGCAATGACCACCTTGCGGATGCGCCCTGCAGGCGTGCTCTCGGTATCCAACGCGGTGCCCTCTCTCAACGGTTGAGCCTGCCCAGCAGCATCGCGCGCATGCGGCGGGCGCGCTGCTCGTCGAACGGTGCCAGATCCCCGCGCGCGGCGTCAGGCAGGTGCTGCCCCGCGCGCTCGCCGGGGCCGAATACGTAGTAACGGAAGAGCCCTTCCCAGGCCTGCTTCTCACGCGCTGGCAGGTCGCGCACGGACCACATCGCGTGCTGCAGCGCCGCCAGCGGCGACCCCAGCCAGGCCGGCGAGCTTCGCCACCAGTAGTTCACCAGCACGTTGAACGGCTCCAGGCTGCGTACATGGTGCCACCACATGCTGGGAATGAAGATCGCATCGCCGGGCCCAAGCACCGCAGTGCGCGCCTGCGCCAGCGCCTCGCGGAAACGTGGATGCCGATCGAAGTCTGGCTGTTCGAAGTCCACCACGCTGACCACCTGTCCGCCCGGCGTGGGATCGAGCGGGCCCGGATAGAGGTTGTCGATCTGGGCGGGCGGGAACAGGGTGAACTCACGCCGCCCCACCGCGCAGCAGGCGAGGTTGTCGGGTGTGTCGAAATGGCACGAGGCCGTCACCCGGTTGCCGATCCAGATGCTGGCGGTGGCGTCGATGCCCTGCTTCGCCAGACCGGCGTCGTTGGCCTGCGCGAATGCCGGCAGCAGTGCCCGCGCAATCGGCAGCGAGGCCACGTAGTAAGTGGGCGGTTGCGGAGCATGCAGCGTCATGGCGATCTCTTCCAGCACCTGGGCCAGCACGCCGCGTCGCACTTCGAAGTTCAACCGGGTGAAGTCCGCGCTGTAGAACGGGCGCCCCCCGATCTCGGGGCCGCCGAACGAGTACTGGATGGGCGCACCCGCATCGACGCTGCACAGGTACGCCATTGCGTCCTGCACCCCGCCCAGTCCGGCCTGGACCAGCGGCCAACCGCTGGCGATGCCGCGCAGTACGACCGGCTCACCGGCCTCCACCAGGTCAGCCAGTGGCAAGGCGGCAGGATCGATGCCTTCCAGGATCCGCATCGGCAGGGTGGCCTGCACCGGTCAGTTCCTGGCCGCCTGCGCGGTGCCGTCCTGGACGCGGAGACGGCGCTGCTTCTCGGCGATCAGGCGGCGCATGTTATGCAGCGAGGCAAGCATCAGGTACGCACCTTCCAGGTAACCGGCGCGGTTCAACGCAGCCAGGCGTGAACTGTCCAGCGCCGCCAGGCGCTCGCGGTCAATGCCGTGCAATCCGCTCACGCTCACCCGGTGGTGCGGCGCGATCTGCACGTCGAGCGTGACCGGCTGGATGAGGCCGCAGTCGTCGAGCATCGCGAACATTGCGGCCGCGTACGCGCTGCCCTCGTGGATGCCGCGCAGCACGCCGGCGATGTGGTCCAGGTAGGGCGTGTTGCCGCCCTGCGGCAGGAACACCGGCTCACCGGCGCCGGCGGTGACGCGCGGATGGTCCAGGTCCACGTGCATCACCGCATCCTGGGTGAGCAGGCCATCCACGTAGTGCTCCTGGAACCCGATCAGGAACGGCCCTTTGGCGGCCGCACCAGGCAGGTAGGAGGCATTCCAGCGCCCGTCCTGCAGGAACAGGTTCTCGTGTTGCTCGAAACCCAGCAGGGCCACGGACTGCCACGCTTCTGACCCGGTTTCCCTGCGCAGGAAGATTGGATACTCACGCTGCAGTTCAGCGAACTCGCTGGGATAGGCCGGCACCATGCCCACCGCATCGCCGAACTGCGGCCCGAATCCGGTGGCGACCTTCAGGTCCCGATGCGCGATGTTGTTGAGCATTTCGTAGCGGGCCATCAGGGTATCCAGTCCAATGCGGGTTGCTGGCCGGCAGGGTAGCGCAGGCGCGACAGGTGCGGCGACACCGTCCCGGCACGGCACCGCTGGCGGGCAGCGGTGCCGTGCCGGACGCATCGGCAACCAGGTTCAGAACTTGTAGCGGACGCCCAGCATGTAGCGCGGGCTCTGGTCTGCCAGCTTGACGATCATCTGCGACGTGCGCGAGCGCCACCGCACATCCTCACCGGTCAGGTTGATCGCCTCCAGGCTGAAGGACCAGTGGTCATCGAGCGCGTAGTTGACGCTGAGATCCCACTGCTCGTACGGCTCCACATAGTACGGATTGCGGCTGGAGCCCTGGTTGGCCAGGATCAGGTACTGATCGCGCCAGTTCCATGCCAGTCGCACCGACCACCCGTACTTCTCGTACATCAGCATGGCGTTGGCGGTGTCGCTCAGGCCGGTGAGCGAGAACTGGTCGATACCCGGATCGCCGCCGTTGTTGTAGCCGACGTCACCTTTCACCACCGTGTAGTTGGCCAGTACGCCGAACCCGGTGTCACCGAAGAAGTACTGCCCGCCCAGCTCCCAGCCGTGCAGCTTGGACTTGTTCTGGTTGATCGGGCGATTGACGTTGAACTGGTACAGCGGATCGTTGGCCTGCCCATACAGATCGTAGGCCGCTTCGGTGGCCAGCACCTGCGCATCGGTGCCGTTGTAGGCGCCCAGCCCGGCGGGATTGTTGCGCAGCAACGCCAGTGCGGTGAACAGCGAGGTGTCGTTGGCCGAGCAGGCAGCGGCATTGGCCGGCCCGACCTGGGCGACGCAGGCGCCGCTGGTCAGGAAGTCCAACGCCGCCCGCGCATCCGGCCCGGAGGTCGGGTCGGTGAGGCCGTACAGGCTTTCCTGCACGACGGTGTTGCCGATGAAGTTGCTGACCGACTTGTTCCAGTAGGTCAATGACACATAGCTGGCGTCGGCGAAGTACCACTCCAGCCCCAGGTCGAGGTTGTCCGATTCCAACGGCTTCAGGCTCGGGTTCTGCGAATTTCCGCTGGCGCGCGACGAGGGATCGATCAGCACCGAGCCGAACGGCTGCTGGGCCCCGGGTCCCGCATAGAGATTGCCGTACGGCGCGCGGGCGATGCTCTTGCCGAACGAAACGCGGCCCTTCAGCTCCTCGGTGAAGTCGATGCTGAAATCAAGGTTGGGCAGGATGTAGCTGTACCGCGCCTTCTCCGTGAAGGGCTGCTGCTCATCGGACAGCACGATGCGGAAATCGTTGTTGGCCTGCCACTCGATGGACTCGGGGACGGCAATGACCGAGGTCGACACCACGTCAGTGGTTTCATAGCGCACGCCCAGGCGGGTGTTGGTGCGCATGCCACCCAGCTCCCCGTCCAGCTCCACCTGGAAGTACGCCGCCTTGGTCTTCTCTTCCACGAAGTTGTCGGCCGCGCGTTGCGGGTTCACACCCAGGCCGACGCCGTACTCGCGCGATGCCCATTGCGCGAGCTGCCCGGCATTGCCGCGCCAGGCCGGCCAGCTGTTGGCACTGTAGTCGTCGAACAGGCCGACGATGCTGACCGGCTGCAGCAGGTCCATCAGGCCTGCGGCGGTATCCCGGTCCACGTTGGCCACGCCCCAGTCGCCCAGGGTCGAATAGGCCTCGGCGGCCTGGATGCGGTGGGTGGTGGACTTGTTGGTGTCCACGCCAAACTGGAAGCGGCCGTGGTCGAAGTTCCATTCGCCATCGACGCGCGCCTGCTTGATCTCGCTGATCTGGGTCTGCGCGTTGACGCGCAGCACCTGCGTGCCAACCTCGCCTTCCTGGAAGCCCGGGTTGACCACGCCATTGGTCCCGGCGACCGCATCGGCGGTGCTGGGATACCAGACCTGGGTGCCAACCGGCAGGCCATTGTTGAAGTTCAATTCCTGCACCCAGGAGCCGCCACAATGCGGGCCGCGGGTGCAGTTGTTGGTGCCGGCGATGCTCATGAAGATCGAACCACCGCCGGTCAGCGGATCATTCGGGCGGCTCTCGTTCTTCGAGTTGTGCGCATCGAAGCTGAGCTTGAAGCGGTCGCTGACATTCCAGACGGCGTTGAAGCCCAGCGAGCCCAGCTTGTACTCCTGCATGCTGCGCTGCTGTTCCAGGCCGAAATCCTTGGTGCCGGCGATTTCACGGATGTATACCGGCGTCGCGACGGCGCCACTGGTGTCGAACTCGACGTTGGTGTAGTTGCTGTTCTGCAGCCACATGCCCTGCTCGCCGCGATTCTCGGTGATTTCGTTGGTCGAGTAGGTGTAATCCACGGTCAGGGTCAGGCTGTCCGTCGGTGCGAACTGCAGCACGGCCTGGCCGTTGACGCGTTCGCGTTCGAATTCGGAGAACGCGTAGCGCAGGTCGTTGGGCCGCGCGTAAAGCTGGCCGACGGCCGGGGCATTGACCACGGTCGGATTGCCCGGCATCGACCCTGTCCACGGCTGCACGTTCCAGTAGTTCTCCGTGGCCTGCACCGAGCCACCCTTGCGCTTCTGCTGGCTCGCGCTGAGGCTGACGCCAAAGGTCTTTTCCGGATTGCTGTAGCTGAAGATGCCCGACAGCTCCGGTGTCAGGTCATTGTCGAACGGCTGGCTCTGGTCGGACACCAGCTTCGCCCCGGCGTTGGCCACGATGCCGGCGTGATCAAGCGGGCGCGAGGTCAGGATGTTGATCGTCGCACCGATGCCACCGCTGGGCACCTGTGCCTGGCTGGTCTTGTAGACCTCGATGCCATTGATGGCCTCGGCGGCCAGTTGCGCGAAATTGAAGGCACGGGTGCCGCCGTCGACACCGCCGATGGCGACCTGTCCAGAGGCACCGAATGCATCGGCACCCGGCATCTGCCGACCGTTGAGCGTGACCATGTTGAACTGGGGGCCGAAGCCACGCGCGGTCACCTGCGCGCCCTCGCCGTCACGGCGCTCGATGGAGATGCCGGTGATGCGCTGCAACGACTCGGCAAGATTGGTATCGGGGAACTTGCCGATGTCCTCAGCGCTGATCGCGTCGACCACGCCCGCCGAGTCGCGCTTGATGTCCATGGCCTGGCTCAGGCTGTTGCGTATGCCCGTGACCTGCACTGCATCGAGCTGGGTGGGCTGCGACTGGCTCTGCGGCTGCTGCCCGGTCGCCGGTGCTGCGTCCTGCGCAAAGGCAGGATTGATGACCAGGGCGCCACCCACGAAGGTGAACATGGCCCGTGACCGGAACTTCGCCAATGCGCGGCTCATGAACCGGACCTCGGGGCCAGGGTGCCGCGGAAACTGCAAGTGCTCATGAAAGTCCCCTCTGACATACGATCGAATGGATGTACCGCCCCCTCCCAGGGGCACGCACGGGCGTGGCCCGCATTCCAAACCGAACAGCACGGGTGCTCGGGCACGCCGCGACTTACACTTGCTTTTCAAGCCTGCCAGGACAAACACGCGGCAAAGAAGGCAGCCCCTGGACCTTGAATCCCCGTCCGACTGGTAGCGCTACCATCGCGTTGCAGCGGAGAGTAATCACCCCGGTTCGCGCTTGTCACCATGCAGCGCAGCAAACCAGCAGCGCGCGGCACAGCTCATGACCCGGCTGCTGCTGCATCCGGTCAGGCGCACCCGACGTAGGAAGGATGCCCGCACTTGCGGGTCATCCAGAAAGGAACGCACCGTGAACGCTCTTCAGCGCATCGCCGCCGCAGTCGGCTTCGCCCTACTCGTTTCGTCCGGCTCCTCAGTTTTCGCCGCTAACGCCGTCATCGTGGGCGGGGCAGAGATGTACCCCACCAGGACCATCGTCGAGAACGCCGTCAATTCCAAGGATCACACCACCCTCGTTGCAGCGGTCAAAGCAGCCGGCCTGGTCGACACCCTCAACGGCGCCGGGCCCTTCACTGTTTTCGCGCCCACCAATGCGGCCTTCGAAAAATTGCCTGCAGGCACTGTCGATAGGCTGGTGAAGCCGGAAAACAAGGCACAGCTGACCCGGATCCTGACCTACCACGTCGTCCCGGGCAGCTACAGTTCGGCGCAGCTTCTGGCCGATGCCCGCAAGCACGGCGGCAAGGCCACCCTCAAGACCGTGCAGGGTGAGCCTCTCACCGTAGCGCTCCACGATGGCAAGCTCTGGATCATCGACGCAAAGGGTGGCAAGGCAGGCATCAGCACTGCAGATGTCAGCCAGTCCAACGGCGTCATCCACGTGGTCGACACCGTGCTGATGCCCAAGTAGGCGTCCTCATGCAACGGGCATCCGGCGCGATGCCCGTTGCCCGGGCCGGTCATGCCGCCGTCAACATGCGGATGCGCGGCCGCATGGCGTAGTGGCTACCACACCGGTCCCAGCAGCTTCGTCACTTCGGCCTCCAGTTTCTGCGCGGCCTCGTCCTGGGAGGCGACCTTGATGCACAACCCCGACTGCGCCGGCCCCGGCACCAGCTGGTAGCGGTTGATGGTACCGCCACCGTCGCCGTCCAGCGCTACCCGCGCCACTACCGTTCGGCCATTGGCGTGGAAGGTCCAGTCCTGATAATCAAACATGCTTCAGTAAGTGTGCGGCCAAGATGTCATCCCACTTTAGGCGCCACGACAGTGAAGAACGCTCCAGGAGGATGTTCAGAGCGCGTGGACATGATGACAACAGGGCCTATGGCAGTGTCCGCGCCAACTGCAGGACATCGGCGAAGAAGGAGGGATAGTCGTCCTGTGGAGCGCTGTGGGTGTCGCGCCGGTGGACCAGACGCACGGCGACCACCCGCTGTCCCGGGACGATCATCAGGTATTGGCCCAGGTAGCCGTTGGCGGCAAAACCGACGACCGGTCCCCGTGTGATGTCGTAGAGATCGGCGAGCTTCAGGCCGCGCGCGGAGATCTGGCTGGCGTAGCGCTGGGACCAATCCGCGCCCAGCTGATTGGCGAGGAAGGCGACCAGTGCGCTGCGGCTGTCGAATACTCGCCCTGCGCTGGCCTGCAGTGCGCGCTGTACGTCGTCGTCCACGCCCCTTTTCACCAGCAGATCCCGTAGCCGGGGCTTGAGCTGGTAGCGTTCCCAGGCCGGTACCCGCCACCACAGCAGCCCAACATCTGGCGCACGGGCGCTTTCGGTCGTCATCAACGCGACCGACTGCTCACTCAGGAGACGTTTGCCATCCGGCGCCACGCCTCCGTCCAGCAACAGTTGCCCGATGGAGGCAAGATCGGCCGCGCGCAGGGACAGCCCGGCCATGCCCAGCGGGGTGCCTGCCTCATCCTTCATCCAGGTGTAGTGGGCGATGCCCAGGGGCTTGAACAGGCGCGCGTCCAGATAGGCATCCAGCGGCTCGCCTGCCAGGCGCTCGACAATACCGGGCAGCAGGTTGGTGGCCTTGTTGTTGTAGGAGAACACGGTACCTGGGCCATCGCTCAGCTCGGCGGCCAGTGCCAGCTTGACCAGGTCCGGGGCCCCTTCCAGCTCTTCGCCCGCGTTCGCCACGTTCTGCAGGCCCGAGGTATGGTCCAGCAGCATGCGCACGGTAATGGCGCTCTTCCTGCCCTGCTTCCATTCGGGATAGATCTGGCTGACCGGCGTATCGATCGAAGCCAGCTTTCCTTCGTCCAGCAGCAACGCAATGGCCAGCGCGACGACCGACTTGGTGGCCGACATCAGGTGAACCGATTCCTGCCCCGCGGCGGGCTTCAGCTCAAGCAGCGTCTCCCGGTCGTGCATCACCAGGACCGCATCGGAATGCGCGGCGCGCGCGTTGCGCTCGATCGCGGCAAGGGCATCGGCACGTGTCGCCGCTTGGCTGGGCCCGGCGATGCCGAACACCAGGGCCAGGGCGCAGGACAACCAGCAGGATCTTGGCATCGCAATCTCGTCCAATGAGTGTGTGCGTAGCGTGACTACATGTGTAGTCACACTGCAGTGCCTGAAGTCATGGCCCGCTTGAGTGCTGAACGTGGGCTGGGCGCCGCCCCCGGCCCACCTGCAACGCGGTCGACGGCAGCGGTCGCCATGCCGCGCCGCACGGTATGATGCGGCGACCCGGAACCTGCGATGATTGCAGCGGCCGCCCATCCGCTGATCGCGCGCGCCAGGCCCCCCCCCTGCGCCGGGGTCGCTGCAGGTGCCGCTGAAGCCCCACTCCATGCTCGCCCCCCAAGCCCCCCTCGTGATCTGGGCAGCGGTTGCCGTTGCTACCATCGGCCTGCTGTTCCGTCCTTTGCGCATCCCCGAATATGTGTGGGCGTTGGGCGCTGCCGCCCTGTTGCCGTTGCTGGGCGCGGTGTCGCTGCATACCGCATGGGGCGCGGTGGCCGAAGGCCGCGACGTCTACCTGTTCCTGGTCGGCATGATGGTGCTGGCCGAACTGGCGCGGCGCGAAGGCCTGTTCGATTGGCTGGCGTTGTACGCGGTGCGGCATGCGGGCGGATCGGGGCGACGCCTGTTCGACCTGGTGTTCCTGGTCGGCACGCTGGTGACGGTGTTCCTGTCCAACGATGCAACGGCCGTAGTACTGACGCCGGCGGTCTACGCCGCCTGCAAGGCGGCGCGCGCCAATCCCCTGCCCTACCTGTTCGTCTGTGCCTTCATCGCCAATGCGGCCAGCTTCGTGCTGCCCATTTCCAATCCAGCCAACCTGGTGGTGTACGGCCAGCACATGCCGCCGCTGCTGCAGTGGCTGGCGCAGTTCGCGCTGCCGTCGGCAGCGGCGATCGGCGCCACCTATCTGGTCCTGCGCTGGGTGCACCGGCGCGAGATCGCCCAGCCGCTGGTGGCCGCGCCGGTGCATCGCCCGTTGACCGACGGCGGCCGACTGAGCGCACTGGGCGTGCTGTTCACCGGCACCGTGTTGCTGGTCACGTCCGCCTTGAACGGGCCATTGGGCCTGACCACGTTCTGCGCGGGCACGCTGAGTGTGGCGGTGGTGGCGATCCGCCAGCGGCGCAGCCCGCTGCCACTGCTGCGCCACGTGTCCTGGGGTGTGCTGCCGCTGGTGGCGGGACTGTTCGTGCTGGTGGAAGCGGTGGCGCAGACCGGTGTCATCCAGACCGCGGCCAGCGCGCTGCAGGCCGTGGCGCAGGCATCTCCCCGCCAGGCCAGCTGGCTGGCCGGTGGCGCGGCTGCGCTGCTGAGCAATGTGGCCAACAATCTGCCGGTCGGCCTGGCCGCCGGTTCGCTGGGGCAGATGGCCGACCTGCCGGCGCAGACCCGTGCCGCATTGCTGGTCGGCGTGGATCTGGGGCCCAACCTGTCGGTCACCGGTTCGCTGGCCACGATGCTGTGGCTGGTAGCGCTGCGCCGCGAGGGCGAGCATGTCAGCGCGCTCGACTTCCTGCGTGTCGGCGCGCTGGTGATGCCGCCGGCGTTGATCGGAGCACTGCTGCTGCTCTGATCGGCGCGCGAGCGGCATGCGCTGCTAGCTAGAAGGCCACCTGCAGGCGGGTGTTGAAGGTGCTGCCTTCATCCCTGCCCTGGCCGGTGCCGCTGCGGTTGCGGGTCTGCCAACGGATCGCCTCGAACATCACGCGGCTGAAGTCGTTGAGATACCAGTTCGCACCCAGCGTCCACGCGTGGCCGGTACCGCCACTGGGCAGCTCGGCATAGTCGACGTCCTCGTAGCGCCCTTTCAGTTCCCATGCCCCGGCGCCGCCGCGGGTGACAGGATCGGCCACCTTGACCCGGCCCCAGGTGCCGGCCTTGCCCGAATAGGCCGGCCTTGCACCGGCCAGGAACCAGCCAGCCGAAATCGCCCAGGCCTCGTGGTCCAGATCGTAGTGCCCGCCGGCGTCGGCCCCGCGCAGGTTGCGCGTACCCCATTCGCCGGTCGCCCAGGCCTGCCCGAAGATGCCTGCCAGTTCCGCGCCATAGGCCGTGCTGCGCTCGGCGCCCAGCAGTGTGCCCGGCGCGATCTTTACCAGGTCGTTGAAGTGCCCGGCGATGGCCGAACTGCGGACGACGCCGCTGGCGCCTGCGGCGATCTCCTCGTGGAAGGCCCAGGCCCCCAGGTGCACCGTGACCGCGTCGTTGGCCACCGGGTTCCAGTGCACGCGCGTGGCCCAGGTCTGGCTGTCGTTGTCGGTGCCGGCGTTGTTGAGATCGTTGCCGGCCACCGACAGGCTGGCATGCCAGTCCTTGCCGTACACGCGCTCGGTCAGGCCGACACCGAACAGGCCGCGCTGCGGCAGCATCAGCGTGCCGACCACGTTTCGGTCCTGGAAAGGCGTGTTGGACGTGCTGCTGGAGCCGTCGATACCCCGGTCGTTGAGGCGGTTGCCCACGGTCAGGTCGGCCGGCAGCCCGAACAGGCGGTGTTCCACGGTGGCGTAGACCGACTTCCACGCCACCGCGTTGTCCGCGAAGTCACCTTCCACTGCCCAGCCGAGGATACCGTAGCGGCCTTCGGCGCCCAGTCGCACCGAGCGGATCTCGGTACCGGAGATATTGCGGTCACTCACTGAGGATCCGTCGGTGCTGGATGCGTCGACGAACAGGCGTCCGCGCGGACGGAACGCCACGGCGCCATCGGCACTGCTGAACTCCGGCGCACCCTTGGCCCAGGAGACCTTCGGCAGTCTGGACTGGCTGGTTTCCAGTGCGGCCACCCGCGTTTCCAGCGCAGGTGGGGGCGGCGTTGACGGTGCGCCCGCACTGCCCTGCCCGCCCTCCACGGCACGCAGGCGCGCCTCCAATTGCTGGATCTGCAGTGCCTGCTGCTGCACCAGGCGTGACAGCTCAGCCTGGCTCAGCGACGCGGGCAGCGAGGACGTGGACTGTGCGTCGGCATGGCCACTGGTCAACAGCAGGCCGAGCGCGACCGACAGCGCTGCCAGCGGCAGCACGGTGGAATGGTTCATGGGCTCTCTCTCCGGCCAGCCGGCCGCCTGGCCCGGCGCTGGCCTGTTGCGGTGGTGCGGGGGAAGATCGGGGGAGGAACCGCCGGATCGGCCCGGCGGCGCGGCAGGCGGGCTCAGCCCGGCCCGGTCAGCTGGTGGCCTGTGCCTGCGCGTTGGGACGCCAGGTGATCAGCTTGTTCTCGACCACGTCCAGCAGCGCGTCGATGACCAGCACGAAGGCGGCCAGGATGATGATGCCGGCGAACACACCCACGGCATTGAAGTTGCCCTCGGCCTGCGCGATCAGGTAACCCAGGCCCGCCGAGGCCCCGAGGTACTCACCGATGATCGCGCCGACCACCGCGAAGCCCACCGAGGTGCGCAGCGAAGACAGGATCCAGCTCGCCGCTGCGGGGAAGTAGACATGGCGCAGCAGGTCGCTGCGGCTCGCCCCCAGGATGCGGGCATTGGCCAGCACCACCGGATTCACCTCGCGCACGCCCTGCATGGCATTGAAGAACGTGGTGAAGAACACCAGCGTGACCGCCAGCGCCACCTTCGACCACAGCCCCAGGCCCAGCCACAGCACGAAAATCGGCGCCAGCACCACGCGCGGAATCGCGTTGAAGCCCTTGATGAAGGGATCGAGGATGCGTGCCGAGCGGCGGCTCAGGCCGAGCCAGACGCCGCCGGCCACACCCAGGCCGGTGCCGATGATGTAGCCCAGCGCGGTTTCGGTCAGCGTGATGTAGACATGCTGATAGAACGAGGTATCGGACAGCCAGGTCCAGGCCTGCTGCACGATCGCTGTTGGCGAAGGGAAGAAGAACGGATCGATCACGCCCAGCGCGATACCGCCTTCCCAGCCGCCGAAAACGGCGACCACCAGCGCGAGCTGGATGAACTTGTCAGTCTTGGCGTGCATAGCTCTTCTCCACTTCGCCGCGCAGGCAGGCCCAGATATCGCGGTACAGGTCGGTGAAACGGTCATCCAGCTTGATTTCGGCCACGTTCCTCGGCCGTTCCAGATCCACATCGAAACTGCGCACCACGCGGCTGGCCGGGCCGGAGGACAGCACCACCACGCGGTCGCCCAGGGCGATCGCTTCTTCCAGGTCGTGGGTGATCAGGATCACCGAGCGCCGGTCTTCCTGCCACAACCGCAGCAGCTCGTTCTGCATGAGGTGGCGGGTATGGATGTCCAGCGCCGAGAACGGCTCATCCATCAGGATCACCTTCGGCTCGACGATCAACGCCTGGGCCATCTGCACGCGCTTGCGCTGGCCACCGGACAGCTGGTGCGGGTAGCGATGCTCGAAGCCGGCCAGGCCGACCTTGGCCAGCCAAGCGTTGGCCTTGGCCTTGCGTTCGGCCTCGGGCACACCACGGAAGCGCAGGCCGAGTTCAACATTCTGGTACGCGGTCTTCCACGGCAGCAGCGCGTCCTGCTGGAACAGGTAGCCGACCGACTCCTGCACGCCGCTGACGGCACGGCCATCGATGCTGACCTGGCCCGACGACGGCTTCAGCAGGCCCGCCACGGAATTGAGGATGGTGCTCTTGCCGCAGCCGGTCGGCCCGACGATGGCAAGGAACTCGCCGTCACCCACCTGGATGTCGACATCGCGTACGGCGGTGAATTCGCCGAAGGACATGGTCACCTTGTTGATGGCGACCATGGTCTGTGCAGGCTCCAGCTGCGGCGCGCCATTGAACTGGCGCACGGTGGCATTGAGGGC
The DNA here is from genome assembly GCF_030985515.1 of Stenotrophomonas sp. Sm10. Classification (NCBI taxonomy): domain Bacteria; kingdom Pseudomonadati; phylum Pseudomonadota; class Gammaproteobacteria; order Lysobacterales; family Lysobacteraceae; genus Stenotrophomonas; species Stenotrophomonas sp. Sm10. The sequence goes on along the minus strand of NZ_JAPTFO010000006.1, from coordinate 64,845 downwards.
CATGGGTTACCTCCGCTTACGGTTGGGCAGCCGGCGCCGCAGCGTTGGCACGCTCGACGAAGGCATTGGTGTAGGTCCGGGACAGATCGATATCGGCCTTGGCGACATCCGTGTTGAACTCACGCAGCACCTTCAGCGGTGTTTCCAGATCGGCAGGCGTGAAGTGACCGTCCCGGGTGAAGATCGCGCGCGCGTTCTCCACCGCGCGGGCATAGGTGGCGCGGTCACCGGAGACGTAGCTGTCCGGCAGCGCAGCGACGATGTCTTCAGCACTGTTGTCGGCGATGAACTTCAAGGCCATCTGCTCGGCGCGGGCGATCTTCTCGGCCGCTTCGGGGCGCTTGTCCAGGAAGCTCTGGTTGGCGTACATCACCGAGGTCGGGTACAGGCCGCCATAGACCTGGCGGGCGCCGTCATCGCTGCGCGCGTCGAGGAGGATCCTGCCGACCTTGCGCTCGGTGATCAGGGTGGCGGCGGGATCATAGTTGACCAGCAGGTCGATCTTGCCCTGCTCCAGCGCGGCCACTGCTGCGGCGCCCGAGCCGACCCCGATCAATGAGATGCTGTCGGCCGGAATATCGTGCTGGGCGAGGAAGTGACGGACGAAGAAGTCGGACGAGGAGCCCGGTGCGGTGATCCCGACCTTCTGGCCCTTGATGGTCTCCGGGCGCGCCGGATCGAAGGTGGCATCCTCGCGGCCGGCCATCACCAGGCCGGAGTTGCGCGAGAGCAGTACGAAGGCCACCACGTCCTTGCCCTTGGCCTGCATCTGGATGGTGTGGTCGTAGAAGCCGACGGCTACGTCGGTGGAATTGGCCACCAGCGCCTGCAGCACCTTGGAGCCGCCCTGGGCGAAGTTCTCGGTCTTCACCTGCAGGCCGACGTCCTTGAAGTAGCCCTTGGCGTCGGCAATGAAGAACGGCAGGTTGTTGAGGTTGTAGGAGCCGACGCTGATGCGCACCGGTGCGTTGTCGCTGCTGCCGGCGGCCGCGCCTTCCACGCGCCCGCTGTTGCTGCATCCGGCCGCGGCCAGCCCGGCCACGCACAGCGCGGCCATCAAGAACTGCTTGTACATCATCCCTCCCAGGAGTGAAGCATCTACGTTGTAATGGCGGGCATGCGCGTCTACGCAGGCCCGTCCGGGTTCAGATCATGCCGCTGACGTCCATTGGCGGGCTTGGGTGGCACTGGCCGTGGCGGGCGCGGGCGAAGTCGCGTACACGCGCCCCTCGAACAAGCGGCGTGCGGTGCGGACCACGCTGGCAATCACCGGCGAATCGCCCGAGCTGCGACTGAGGCCCACCTCCAGCGCCCCACTCGGATGTTCGAGGGTAATGCTGCCGGGAACGGACCGGCATCCGACCAAAGTGTGGGCCAGCGTGCCCGGCGTGACGGCGGCGGTGGCCAGGCCGACCGCGCCGGTAATGGCCAGTGCGGTGTGGCATTGGTGCGGCATGAAATAGCGCACCTGCAGATCGCCGCCGTGTTGCGGCGCCGACAGCAGCACCGGCTTGGGAATGACCTTGTTGCCGGCGTCGGCGATGCCCATGCGGGCGCCCGCCTCGATGCGCAGCGCTTCCAGCCGGCGCATGAACGCCGCGTCCGCGTTCAGTTCGGCGGGCGAGGCATCACCGCGCACGCCCAGGTCTTCGGCACGCACCAGCATCATCGGCATGGCGCAGTCCACCAGGCTGGCCGGCACGCCATTGATGGTTTCCTGCGCATGCCCGCTGGGCAGCAGCTTGCCGGTGCGGGCGCCTGCCGCATCAAGGAAGGACAGCCTGACCGGCGCGGCTGAGCCCGGCGCGCCGGCAATGCGCGTATCACCGCGGTAGGCCACATTGCCGCCCGGCGTTTCCACCGTGGCGATGATCAACTTGCCGGTGTTGACGTTGTGGATGCGCACTTCGGTCTGCGGATCCTGCGCCTGCACCAGCCCACGCTCGATGGCATACGGGCCTACGGCCGCCAGCATGTTGCCGCAGTTGGGCGAGGTATCCACCACTTGCTGCTCGACCCGTACCTGGGCGAACAGGTAGTCGACATCGGCGTCCGGGCGGCTGGAGCGGTCGATGATCGCCACCTTGCTGGTCAGCGCGTTGCCACCGCCGATGCCGTCGATCTGCAGCGGATGTCCCGAGCCCATCACTTCCAGCAGCAGGCGATCGCGTTCGGCGGTGTCCGCCGGCAGGTCGCTGGCCAGGAAGAACGGGCCCTTGGAGGTGCCGCCGCGCATGAGCACGCAGGGAATGCTGAGCAGATCGTTGGACATACGTGTGCTAGATTGATGCGTATAGGGGATGAATGACCCCTCTGTGATTCGATACTGGCATGACCCCAATTGATCTGTGAATTGCTGATTTTTGGATGATTGATACCTAATGAGCATCAATTGCGAAATCCTCGATCTGCGTGCGTTCCTGCTGGTGTCGGAGACACGCAGCTTTCATCGGGCCGCGGAAATCCTTCACGTCTCCCAGCCCGCACTCAGCCGCCGGATCCAGAAACTGGAGCAGGCGGTGGGCTCGCCGCTGCTGGAGCGCACCACGCGCAGCGTCAGTACCACCGCTGTCGGCGAGAACCTGCTGCCACTGGTGCGCCGCATGCTGGAGGAATTCGATGGATCACTGTTCTCGCTGCGCGGCCGCGAAGACACCCGCGGCGCGACAGTGACCATCGCCTGCCTGCCGACGGCGGCGTTCTACTTCCTGCCCAGCGTGATGGCGCGTTTCCACGAAGCGCACCCGAACGTTCGCTTCCGCATTCTGGATATCCCGGCCACGGAGGGTCTGCAGGCAGTGGAGCGTGGCGAAGTCGAGTTCGGCATCAACTTCATGGGCGCCAACGATCCGAATCTCGATTTCGACGTACTGGCAGAGGACCCGTTCGTGCTGGCGTGCCGTCGCGATCATCCGCTGGCGCGCAAGCGCAAAGTGGAATGGGCCGACTTGGCCGAGCACCAGTTGATCACCGTGCATCGCACCAGCGGCAACCGCACGCTGCTGGATGGTGCGCTGGCGCGCGAGAACCTCAAGTTGAGCTGGCACTACGAAGTGACCCACCTGTCGACGTCACTGGGCATGGTCGAGGCGGGCATCGGGGTGTCGGTGCTGCCGAAGATGGCTACGCCAGATGGGAATCACCCCACCCTGGTGACGCGCGCGATCGGCAACCCTGTGGTGTCACGCACGATCGGCATCGTCCGCCGGAGGGGCGCCCTGCTCTCGCCCACCGCCGAGCGGTTTCTTCAGATGCTGATGAGCCAGTGGCGCGGGAACGTCTAAGACGTCTAAGGCGCTGGGCGTCTGACCGACATGTCATGGTCTGGATCCGCACCAAAGGCTCGCCTCGATGGTGCGCAGCACGCACGCCCCCCGCCGCGTATTGGGCGAAAAGTCCTCGGCATACAGCATGGGCTGGTTGGCCGGGTAAGCGCCTGCCCGCGAGTACATCATGCGCACCAGACTGGACAGCGTGTTCACGCTACCCACCGATGATCGCGCATTGCTGGCACCGCGCTGTTGCTGCAGAGCCACCGCCGGTGGCGGCCCATCGGTGGCATCGACGTCGGCCACGCCCACCTGGTCAATCAGGCGGCGTGCATAAGGTGCGACGGATTCGAAGTCAGGAGATCAATGCGTTTGGCGCACTTCAATCGCCCCTGGATTCAATGGCACTGCTGCGCGACATCGATGCCGTCTCTATGCTTCATGATGAGCGCCTCCAGTCCCGAGGGCTCTCCAGAACTCGGGCCGGGCTTTGCCGGGCTGACCCTCCGGGATCAGTCTCGATGTCATCTGATCTTGAAGCTTGGCAATGCCTGGCGCACGTCGGTCTGCGTACCCAAAGATATCGAGGGCGAGCGGGTCATGCCCGTTCTCTACCAGGAGTAATCGAACCTGTCTGCACCGCAGTTCGAACACGCTCGATTGCGGGGGGCCTGCTTCGATGGTAATGCCTTTCGATGCGTTCGCCCGAGCGAAGGCAATCGCATCGTCGCGAAGCATCTTGAATGTTTCTGGTGGAAGTGAGCGGAAGGTTCTGAGCTCAGATTCGAGAGAGGTTGGATACGTTATCCAAACGATTCCTGCCGCAACCACCAAGCCCAGGAGCGTGAGGGAGGAGATCAGAATCTTCATTCTGGAGCCTTCATTCGACCTGTCTGAACCTTGGCGGTACCCACTACGCTGACGTGCCAAGCTGCGAAGTACAATCCGCCCACCGCATGGTTCATCGTGACGTCTGCGCCAGCTCCGCACAACCCTGCCTGGGGAAGCCGGCCAGCGGCCGGCACTACCAGGTCAATCAACCTGCGGTTTCCAGTCCCTTGCCCGCCGCATCCACCCGCAGCGAGGCCAGGTAGCGGGCGTACTTGCCGACGAAGATGCCAGTGAACCCGCCTGTCAGCAGCAGGTAGGCGGCACTGAAACCGGCATGGGCGGCCAACGACGGCGACACTGCAAATGCAACTTCGAAGCCGTACTTCACCAGGAAGGTGGCCAGCAGCAGCGGCAGCAGGCTGAAGTCCGCGCTGCGCCAGAGCTTGCCGGTGCTGCGGTCCAGCGTCAGCTTCAATCGATTCAGCAGCAGCCAGGCAAGCGCCGCACCCGTGGCGATGCCGGCCAGCCACTCGCTCCACGCGATCAGCGACGCGCCGAAGCGATGGCTGATCGACCACGCGCCCCAGACGGCAAACAGGGCGGGCACGATCGCCAGCTTCTGCAACGAGGTCTCGGCCGGCTTCATGGCGGCGATGCCACGGGTGACCAGGAAGGCCAGGAGCAGCCAGACCCAGAACGGCGTCTGCGAGGCGAGGTGCTGGAGCATGTTCATGAGCGAACCCTTTGGTGAGTGGCGGCGAGGTGCGCTCGCCTTGGTGCTCACTATTCGCTTCCGCCCCGGTTGCAGCCAGTGACAGCTGTCAGCCTTCGGGGATTACGCTGCGGGCACTGGAAATGCGCTGCCGGTACTGCGCCATCCAGTCCAGCGATGGTGCAACACCGCCGAACGGGTAGAAATGCGGGCTGACCGGGCCATGGGCGCTGGTCAGCCCCTTCACCAGGCGATCAACGAACACCTCCGGCCCCGCCGTTCCCAGCAGCCGGCCAATCGAGATGCCATACCTGGCCAACATCGATGCACTGGCGCCCACGCCGCACATCGCGGCATAGCGCAGCAGACGGGAGATGCTGGCTGGGCCCGGCACACCGACCAGCACCGGAACGGTGATGCCACGCGTGCGAAGTGCATCCAGCCAGGCCAGCACGAGATCGGCATCGAAGGCGAACTGGGTGACGATCACTGGCGCCATGCCGCGCGTTTCGATGCCCTGGCATTTGCGTTGAAGCACCTGCCAGCGTTCTTCGCTGCTCATTGCCGGATGCCCTTCCGGGTGGCCGCCGATACCCACGACCTTGATGCCGTATTGCTCCAGAAGACCGGTCTGGATGATTGAAGCACTGTCGGCAAACGGTCCGGCGGGCGTGGCCAGGTCGCCCGCGATCAGCAGGCAACGCTCGACCCCGGCTTCGCTGGTGGCGCGCTCCAGGAAGCGTTCAAGCGCTGTGCGTGACCCGATGCGCCGCGCGGAGAGATGCGGCATCGGCTCGAATCCGAGCGCGCGCACGGTGCGCACGGCGGCCAGGCGGGCGTCGTCATCCTCGCTGGCCAGCCAGGGAATGGAGATGACCGTACCGCGCGGGATCCGATCCGCCTCGGCGCGCAGCGCGGGCATGGCCTTCGCGCTGACTTCCAGTGAAAAGGCGTTGATGAAGGCTTCCGCGTGCGCTGAGGTACCGGCCGGCATCAGCGCGCCTCGCGTGCATTGCCGGCAAGCGGCGAGCTGTTGCGGGCCAGTTCGATGAAGGCCTGCAGGTAGTCGATACCGGTATCGGCCTCGCGCGCGCCCAGGTAGATCTGCTTGGGGATGCCCTTGGCGCCCAGGCGCACGGGCACCACGTCCATGCGCGTGGCGTACTCCTCCACCAGCCAGCGCGGCATGGCAGCCACGCCGCGGCCGCTGGCCACCATCTGCATCATGATGTCGGTGGTTTCGATGGCCTTGTGGCGCCGCGGCGTGATGCCGGCCGGCAGCAGGAACTGGTTGTAGATGTCCAGGCGCTCGAACGGCACCGGGTAGCTGATCAGCACTTCCTGGCCGAGCTGGCGCGGCTTTACGTGGTCCACCTTGGCCAGGGCATGGTTCCCGGCCACCACCAGCACCTGTTCGTAGTCGAACACCGGAATGAACTTCAGGCCCGGCTTCAGCAGCGGGTCGGGGGTAACCAGCAGGTCGATCTCGTAGCCGAACAATGCGCCGATACCGCCGAACTGGAACTTCTGCTTGACGTCCACATCCACGTCCGGCCATGCCGCCAGGTAGGGCGAGACAATCTTCAGCAGCCACTGGTAGCAGGGATGGCACTCCATGCCGATGCGCAGCGCGCCACGCTCGCCCTGCGCGAACTGGCGCAGGCGCTCCTCGGCCAGGTCCAGCTGCGGCAGCACCCGGTTGGCCACTGCCAGCAGGTACTGTCCGGCCTGGGTCAGCCGCAGGCTGCGACCCTCACGCAGCCAGACCTCGGTACCCAGCTGCTGCTCCAGCTTCTTCATGCTGTGGCTGAGCGCCGACTGGGTCAGGTTGAGCACGCCGGCGGCGGCGGTGAGCGAGCCCTGCTGCTCGACCTGCTGCACGATGCTGAGGTGGATGCGCTCCAGCATGACGATGAATCTCACTCATGGATAGGTGAAGTAATACCATTTTACGTCATGGAAAGGCATGACTAGGATCGGGTCATGCCTTCATCCCACCGCCCTCTCCGTATCGTCGCCGTGTCCGGCGGACTGCAGCGCCCCTCGCGGGCCACCCTCCTGGCCGAGCATCTGCTGGGCGTGATCGGCAACGACGTCCATTGCGAACACCATCTGATCGAGCTCGGCGAGCTCGCCCCGCAGCTGGCCGGCGCCCTGTGGCGCTCACAATTGCCCGAGGCTGTCGAGCGCCAGCTGCTTGCCGTCGAGCAGGCCGATGTCCTCGTGGTGAGCACGCCGGTCTATCGCGGCTCGTACACCGGGCTGTTCAAGCATTTCTTCGACTTCATCCACCAGGATGCGCTGGTCGACACCCCCATCCTGCTGGCCGCGACCGGCGGCAGCGAGCGCCATGCGCTGGTGATCGATCACCAGCTGCGGCCGCTCTTCAGCTTCTTCCAGGCCCGCACCCTGCCGCTGGGCGTCTATGCCACCGACCGCGATTTCGCCGACGGCCGCGTGCACAACGAACCGCTGATCGAGCGCGCTCGACTGGCGGTCCACCGAGCCATGCCACTGCTGGCCCTGGCCCGCCATCCCGTCGCCGCCCTCGAGGCTGCCGCAGCACCCTGAATGCCGGATGCGCTAGCCCCGCATCCGGATGTCACCCCGCATCACGGAACGCCGCCCATGACGAACGACACCTTCACCTTCAGCATCACGCGCATCCCCTTCAACGAGGACTACCAGCCCGCCGAGGGCACGCGCATCACCACCAATTTCGCCAATCTGGCGCGCGGCGCTTCCCGGCGGGAAAACCTGCGCAACACCCTCAGCATGATCAACAACCGCTTCAACGACCTGGCGCACTGGGACAACCCGAGCGCCGATCGTTATGCCGTCGAGCTGGACATCATCTCGGTGGAGATGCACATCGACGGCGCCGACGGCAACGATCCGTTTCCGTTGATCGAGGTGCTGCAACCGACCATCGTCGACACGCGGACCGGCGCGCGTACCGAAGGCATCGTCGGCAACAATTTCTCGTCCTACGTGCGTGACTATGATTTCAGCGTGGTGCTGCCGGCCAGCAACGAGGGCAAGGCCACCTTCGGTCTTCCGGAAGGCTTTGGCGACCTGCATGGCAAGCTGTTCAAGCACTTCCTGGGATCGGACGCCTACCGCGCCAGCTTCCGCAAGGGGCCGGTGATCTGCATCAGCGTCTCCAGCAGCAGGACCTACCACCGCACCGAGAATCATCACCCCATCCTGGGCGTGGAGTACCGGCAGGGCGAGTTCTCCGCCACCGACCACTACTTCGACAAGATGGGCCTGCAGGTACGTTACTTCATGCCGCCGGGCAGCGTCGCGCCGCTGGCGTTCTACTTCCAGGGCGACCTGCTGGGCGACTACTCGAACCTGGAGCTGATCGGCACCATCAGCACGATGGAAGCGTTCCAGAAGATCTACCGCCCGGAGATCTACAACGCCAATTCCGTGGCCGGCAAGGTCTACCAGCCCAGCCTGAAGCACCAGGATTACTCGTCCACCCGCATCGTCTACGACCGCGAAGAGCGCAGCCAGCTGGCGGTCAAGCAGGGCCGGTTCACCGAAGAACACTTCATCAAGCCGTACCGCGCCGTGCTTGAGCAGTGGGCTGCGCGCTGATCCATCGATTTCCCCTTCGCATACCAGGACAACCCGACACCGATGAAGAAACTGCTCCCCACCTCCACCGCCGGCAGCCTGCCCAAGCCGTCCTGGCTGGCAGAACCCGAAAAGCTCTGGTCGCCCTGGAAGCTGCAGGACGAAGGCCTCGCTGAAGGCAAACAGGATGCGCTGCGCCTGTCGCTGCAGGAACAGCTACACGCGGGCATCGACATCGTCAGCGACGGTGAGCAGACCCGGCAGCACTTCGTCACTACCTTCATCGAGCATCTCAGCGGCGTTGACTTCGAAAAGCGCGAAACCGTGCGCATCCGTAACCGCTACGATGCCAGCGTGCCCACCGTGGTCGGCGCCGTGAGCCGTCCGAAGCCGGTGTTCGTGGAGGATGCGAAGTTCCTGCGCCGCCAGACTGCGCAGCCGATCAAATGGGCGCTGCCCGGCCCGATGACGATGATCGACACGCTGTACGACGCCCACTACAGGAGCCGGGAGAAGCTGGCCTGGGAGTTCGCGAAGATCCTCAACGAGGAAGCGAAGGAGCTGGAAGCGGCCGGCGTGGACATCATCCAGTTCGATGAGCCGGCCTTCAATGTGTTCTTCGACGAAGTGAACGACTGGGGCGTGGCCGCCCTGGAGCGCGCGATCGAAGGGCTGACGTGCGAGACAGCAGTGCACATCTGCTACGGTTACGGGATCAAGGCCAACACCGACTGGAAGCAGACGCTGGGATCGGAATGGCGCCAGTACGAGGAATCGTTCCCGAAACTGCAGGCCTCCAGCCTCGGCATCATTTCGCTGGAATGCCATAACTCGCACGTGCCGATCGACCTGATCGAGCTGGTCCGTGGCAAGAAGGTGATGGTAGGCGCGATCGACGTGGCCTCGAGCGCGGTGGAAACACCGGAAGAAGTGGCCGACACCCTGCGCAGGGCGCTGCAGTTCGTGGATGCCGACAAGCTTTACCCCAGCACCAACTGCGGCATGGCGCCGCTGGCCCGCACCGTGGCCAGGGGCAAGCTGCGCGCGCTCAGCGAAGGGGCCAGGATCGTGCGTGAGGAGCTTTCGGCGTAGCGCTTGCCAGGGCTGTGGGCGTCCTGCCGGGTACCGACCACGCCTGACACGTTAACTGCCCCAAGGGCCTGGCAGGCTGCCGCGGTGCGAGCGCCTGCTTGATGCGTGCCACCTCCCCTGTCCCGGCCTCGGCCAGGCGGCGCGCCTGCTGGCGCTGCTCCCGTGTGAGCGGCGGCGGCCGCGCCGCGCCTGCCGAAGGCGCGGCGCCCACAAGACAGGCGACCGCGTCGCGCAGCCGCAACCGGGGGCAAAGCCGAGCCGCGCACCAGCGCTCGGCATAGCGCCGGGCTTGCCGCGCATTCACCGCGTGCACCACCTTGGCCGGGGACATCCTGCGTGCATCCAGGTACACCTGGAAGCCGAGCAATGCGTGCGGGACGATGCTGGCCACGATGCGGCCGCTCCACCATAGATCCCAGCGCTCACCGCGTTGCACCCAGCCGGAGGACGCGTGGACTGCCGGGAGACCGCGAAGATCGGAGAAGGAATGCATGCAGGAAGGATACGGGCTGCCGTCGCAGGGGATGAGATTCGAATGGGCACGTAGCCGCGGCCGTGAATCGTTCAATGGAAACGCAACGGTGCAGTATGGTCGCTGCCCTCTCGGCACCGGCATGCATCATTGGCATGACACATCACCGGCGATCACCCGCCGGCATGCTCAACGATGCAACAGCCATTACCCCCGGCGCTGGCCAGGTCGCGGCACGCAGACGCTCGGCCGGTGTCCGCTCCGTCGTTCAGATCCGCGTCGTGGCCAGGAACCGTTCACGATCCTGCTGCGTGCGCCGGCGGATCTCCTCCAGCGCCTGGCTTTCGGTCGCCTGCAGCATGGCCTCGAACAGGCGCTGGAAGTGATGGCGCATCGCATTGCGCGCGGCCACCGGATCACGTGCGCGCAATGCTTCGAAGATGGCCATGTGCTCGTCGGCACGGCTGGCGCCATCATCATGGCAGACCCGCGCATAGACTTCGGTTACCCGCGGCAACTCGCTGCGCATGCGCCAGATCTGCTGCACGAAGAACTCCACCACCGGGTTGCCGGAGAGGCGCGCGATGGTCAGGTGGAAGCGGCGGTCGTACTCGCCGGCTTCCGCGTCGCTCAGGTCGCGACGGCACAGCGCTTCGGCCAACGCCTGAAGCTCGGCAATGCCGGCATCATCCAGATTGCTTGCCGCCAGAGCGGCGGCCTCGGCCTCGAATACCGCGCGGGCAGCGGTGAGGTCGAAGGCGCTGACATCCGGCAGCCCGCCGGACGCCTGCGTCGGGCGTGGCTTCACGTGCACGCCCGAACCGATACGGATTGCAATCCAGCCCTGTGCCTCCAGTGCAATCTCCGCTTCGCGGATGGTGACCCGGCTGACGCCAAACCGTTCGGCCAGCTCGCGCTCGCCCGGCAGCCGCGAGCCCGGCGGGAATTCGCCGTCCTCGATCAGCTTGCGGAGCTTGGCAGCGATGGTCTGGTAAAGGCGGTTGGCGGACATGCGGCTGACCCTTGGCAATTCAATTCCTTCCGGGTCCCTGCCCTGCCACCGCGGCCGGCGAGGGTCCGGTTGGAGCGACGGCGCGGCCACTGGCCGCGCCGCCCTGTTCAGAACTTGTATCGTACACCGAAATACGCACGCCGCCCGTAGGTCACTACTTCGCGGAAGTTCCCATAAAGCGGCTGGTAGGCCACGCGCGGCTCGTTGGTCAGGTTCATCAACTCCAGCGACAGCGACAACTGCTTGTTCACCCGGTAGCGCAGGCGCAGGTCCACGCTGGTGTTGTCATCGTAGTAGCGGTTCTGCTGCGCGGTGTTGCCGGTGAAGTCCTGGTAGTAGTGCGAGCGGAACTTGCCGATGGCCTGGATGTTGAAGCGCCCGACGTCCCAGTAGATCGAGCCGGACAGGACGTGCCGCGAGAAGCCGCTGAGACCGGCCGGCGGCACGATCGCCGGAATGATCGTGCCATCACCGGCCAACTGCTCACCCAGCCGTGAATCCTGGGTCTGGTAGTCGGCATCGGCATAGTTGTAGCTGACCTTGAAGCCCAGCCCGTCGAACGGCTTGGGCAGGTAAGACAGTCGATGGGTGGCGGTCAGCTCGAAGCCGGTCAGCGTGCTGTCCTCGTCGGTGGTTACCTGCTGCCGCACCGGCACGGTCACGCTCCGGCCGTCGATGGTGTAGGTCTCAGGCACCAGCGCGGTGGCGGTGCCGCCGTTGAACTGCTTCCAGTACACCGCGCCGGCCAGCATCGTGTCCGGGTTCGGGTACCACTCCAGGGAGAGGTCACCGTTCCAGGACATCAGCGGCTGCGCAGCGGGGTTGCCGCTGGCACTGATGTCATCCAGCGCGTCGGCCAGATTGCCGTAGGTGGCATCACTACTGACGTTGATGGTGCGCCCGGCGCCCAGCGCGGCGATGTCCGGCCGTGACATAGCGCGGTATGCACCGACCCGCAGCAGTACGTCCGGGCGCAGTTCGAAGGCCGCGTTGAGGCTGGGCAGCAGCTTGTCGTTGCCCGCCTTGAACACCTGCGTGCTGTACGCACCGGTGGGTTGCAGGCGGATCGTGCCGTCACCGTTGTCCTCGATACGCAGCCCCGTACGCACGCCTTCGGAGCGAACGTCGGTCTTGACCCAGCGCAGGCCCAGGTTGCCGGTCACCGGCAAGCCGAACAGGCTGCTGCTGAACTCACCCAGCAGATAGAGCGCGCGTGTCTTCTCGGTGATATCGACATTGTTCGGATCCTGGAAACCCGGATCCAGCCCGCTGTCGAGGCTGCCACGGAACGACTGGTACAGGCAGTCCGGATCGAAGTACGCCCACGAGGAGATCGTGTTGCCGCTGGCGGCATCCATGAAGTCATCCTGCGGGAACGGCGCACGGCAGGCCTGGTTGGCGGCGATGATCTTCGCCTTGTCGGCCGCCACGCGCTGGTCGTAGTCGGTTACCAGGGTGTTGTCGCGCAGGCGGTAGTCGGCCTGGCTGGCACGCACGCCGCCCTTGATGCGGGTGAAGAAACCGGACTCGGGCATGAAGCTGGCATCGAAGCGGCCGGCCTTGATCCTGTGGTCGTTCTCCGTTGCGCTGGACGTGACGCGCGCCGCGCCGGTGTAGGCGTCCCAGTTGTTGGGGTCGAAGTTCGGCGCCAGCGCAACACTGGGCACTTCGCCGCGCCAGTCCCAGTCATAGTCCACGTAGCCGGTGGCACCACTGCTGATGCCCGGCACGATGGCATTGTTGACGTCGCGCTGGTTGGCGCGCAGGCGGGTCATGCGCTCGCTGTCGAGGCGATTGGTGTGCGAGTACGAAAGATCGGTGGACAGTTCCCAGGCCGGGGTCGGTCGCAGGATCAGGTTCAGGCCACCCCCGGTGTATTCCTCGCCACGCCAGTAGCGGTTTGAGGTGGAATCAATCGAGGTGCTGCCATGCAGGTGGCGCACGATGCCGTCCTCGTCCACCTCGCGCCGGGTGATGCCACGGCGGGCGTTGGACAGGCTCAGGTCGCTGCGGTTCTCGTACCAGTTGCGCTCGGTGTGTTCGAAGTCGAGGTTCACTTCAACCACGTCATTGGGCCGCCACTGCAATGCGGCGAACTCGCTCTGCCGGTCGTTGCGCTCCTGCTTGAGCCGGTAGATGCGGCTGCTGGGCACCAGGTAATAAGGTGCGCCGTTGGCGATGGCCTGCGCGGACACTTCACTGCAGTTGGCATTGCTCACGTTCTGCGTGCCATCGCAGGCATACCAGGTGGAACCGCTGGTGATGCTCTCTTCCGGGTCGGTGCCATCCAGGCGCTGGAAGCCCAGCGAGATGCCCAGCTTCTGCCCGTTGCCGAACTCGAACTGGTCGATGTAGCTGGCGGTGCCGCGATAGCCGATGCCGTCGTCGTCGCGGTACTTCTTGTCATACTCGGCCCAGCTGCCGCGCAGGTCCAGCTGCGCCGCACGCTTGCCGTACTCCAGTGGGCGCACTGTTTCCAGGCCGATGGTGCCAGCCACGCCGCCTTCGATGATGTCGGCGCGCTGGGTCTTGTAGATGGCCACCGTATTGATCAGCTCGGCGGGGAACATGTTGAAGTTCACCGAGCGGTCGCCGCTGCCGTTGGTGATCTCGCGGCCATTGAAGTTGGTGCTGCTGAGGAAGGCCCCCAGGCCACGGATGGATATTTCCGAGGCGCCGGTCTTGTCGCGGGTCGAAGCGGCGCCGGTCAGGGTCTCGATCGCATCGGCCAGCGATGGCGCCGGCAGGTCGCCGATGTCATCGGCCGAGAGCACGTCGGCAATGACGGTGTCGTCGCGCTTCTTGTTGATCGAACTCTGCATCGATTCGCGGATGCCGGTGACCTGCACCTGGTCCAGCGTGGTGGGATCCTGCCCTGCCGCGTCCTTGCCGGATTGCGCGTGGGCAGCGGGCAGGCCAGCCAATGCGGCAAGCAGCGCCACGATCAGGGGTGTAGGGGACAACGAGATGCTGTGCACTGCTCCGGCGGGTCGCCGCATGGTTTCCTCCTCCCAAAGGATCGCCTGCATGCCAGGCGTGGGACGCAGCTTCGGCACGGCGACATGAAAATGTCAACCAATTGGTATGCGATTGTGCAAATGCCTTTGATCCATACCAGTTGATCGCAATTCAATGTGCTCATGCAGCATGACTTTGCGCGAAAGCTGGCTTACAACAGACCTGAAAGTGGTATGCAGGCCCACCCTGAAACGACGGCCCGGCCGTCCCTGGAAGGATTTCATGCGCATTCACTCGCTGGCGCGTCACCGATCCAATGGTTCATGGCTGTTTTGCCTGACCACTGGTCTGGCAATGTGCCTGACCACTCCAGCAGCAAGTGCAGCCAGCTGGCTCGTCCACGATGTCGCGGAGTTCGCTACCGCCGCCTCGGCGCTGCAGCCCGGCGATGAGATCGTGCTGGCTGACGGCACCTGGACCGACGCCCGGCTGCTGCTGAAGGGCCAGGGCACGGCGGATGCCCCGATCGTGCTGCGCGCGCAGACCGCCGGCAAGGTCATCTTCAGCGGGCGCTCGGACCTGCGCCTGGCGGGGAGCTACCTGCAGGTGTCCAACCTGGTGTTCCGCAGCGGCTATGCGCCGGGTGATGCGGTGGTGGCGTTCCGCGAATCCAGCAAGGCGGTGGCCAGCCACAGCCGGGTGACCGGCCTGGTGATCGACGACTACACCAACCCCGATGCCAGCGACCAGGACTACTGGGTGTCGCTGTATGGCAGCCACAATCGGTTGGACCACAGCCAGCTGCGCGGCAAGACCAATGCGGGACCCACAGTCGTGGTGGTGCGCGATGCAACCCAGGGCCTGGACAACCAGCACCGCATCGACCACAACTGGTTCGGGCCGCGCCCGGCGCTGGGCGTCAATGGCGGCGAAACCCTCCGCGTCGGCACCAGCGACAGCTCACTGAGCGATTCCAACAGCACGGTGGAGAACAACTGGTTCGAAGGCTGCGACGGCGAGACCGAGATCATCAGCAACAAGTCCGGCGGCAACACCTACCGCGGCAACGTGTTCTATCGTTCCGCCGGCGCACTCACCCTGCGCCACGGCAACGGCAACCGGGTGATCGACAATGTCTTCCTCGGCGATGACAAGGCCGGCACCGGCGGCGTACGCATCATCAACGCCGACCAGACCGTCAGCAACAACTACTTTGAACGGCTGGCCGGGTCCAGCAACCGTTCGGCACTGGCGGTGATGGATGCGCAGGCCAATCCGCCGCTGTCCGGCTATGCGCCGGTGGTGAATGCCACGATCAGCCGCAACACCTTCGTGGACGTGGCGAAGATCAGTTTCGGCGTCGGCCATGATGAGGCGAAGGGCATCGTGGTGGCCGCCAGCAACAGCCGCTTCACCGGCAACCTGATCGTCAACCGCGACAACCGGAATCCGCCCACTGCCGCCAGTTCGCTGGCCGGCATCGACTTCAGCGGCAACGTGCAGTCGCCGGCAGCCAGCGCCGTGTTCCCGGGGGGCATAGAGGGCCGTGGCGTCAGCCTGCAGCAGGCTGCCAGCGGACTGTGGGTGGCCACGTCTGCCCTGCCCGCCGTGGGCGCCGATCCTGCCTTGACGATGACCGCACGCGAGGCGACCGGCGTCGACTGGTATCCCAAGGTGGGCGAAGCCACCCTCTCACGCACCCGCACTGGAGTTGATCGATGAGGTTGCAGCCGCTGTTCGTTTCCTTGGCTTTGGCCGCCCCCTTCGCCCTGCTGCCGAGCGCATCGCTGTTCGCAGCCCCCACTGCTGCCGTGCGACAGGCCGAAGCCGCGCCGGTGCTGGTCACCGCCGCACAATGGCAGCAGATGGCCAGCGAAGGCCGCCGCTACCCGTGGTTTGCCAAAGAGCAGGCACGCACCGAGGCAACGCTGAAGAAGATGATGAAGGCCGGTATCGACGTGCCGGTACCCAAGGACAAGGGCGGCGGGCGCACCCATGAACAGCACAAGCGCAACTACCAGGCGCTGCTGGCGGCGGGCACGCTGTACCGGCTGACCGGCGACAGGGCCTACGTGGACTATGCGCGCGACATGCTGCTGCAGTATGCCCAGCTCTACCCGACGCTGGGCCCGCACCCGGAAGGCCGTGGGCAGATCCCCGGGCGCGTGTTCTGGCAGGTGCTCAACGATTCGGTATGGCTGGTCAACGCCATCCAGGGCTACGACGCGATCCGCGACGCGCTGTCCGCCGAGGACCGCGACACCATCGAATCGAAGGTGTTCCGGCCGATGGCAGAGTTCCTCGTCAGCGAACCGAAGAACTACGACCAGATCCACAACCACGCCACGTGGGCGGTGGCCGCCACCGGCATGACCGGCTACGTGCTGCGCGACCAGGAACTGGTGGAAAATTCCCTGCGCGGCAGCCGGAAGGACGATCAATTCGGCTTTCTTCGGCAGATTGACCTGCTGTTCTCGCCCGATGGTTACTACGAGGAAGGCCCCTACTACCAGCGCTATGCACTGGCGCCGTTCCTGCTGTTCGCCAATGCCATCGAACGCAACGAACCGCAGCGGAAGATCTTCGCGCGCCGCGGCGGCGTGCTGTTGAAGGCCGTGGATGTGCTGGTGCAGTCCAGCTACAACGGCTTGTTCTTCCCGATCAACGACGCCATCCTGGACAAGGGCATCGACACCGAAGAGCTGGTGGCCGGCATCGGCATCGCCTATGCGCGTACCGGTGATGACCGCCTGCTGTCCGTGGCCCAGCAGCAGAAGCGCCTGCTGTTGTCGCCCGAAGGCCTGCAGGTGGCGCAGGCGCTGGCGGCGAACAAGACCAGGCCCTTCGACTATCGGCCGATGCTGCTGCGCGATGGCCCCGACGGCGATCGCGGCGGCCTGGCGATCCTGCGCATGAACGGCGAACGCGGCCAGGCGCTGGTGCAGAAGGACACGATGCAGGGCATGGGCCATGGCCACTTCGACAAGCTCAACTGGCTGTTCTACGACAACGGCAATCCAGTGGTGACCGACTACGGCGCGGCCCGCTTCCTCAACGTGGAAGCCAAGCGCGGCGGCATCTACCTGGCCGAGAACCGCAGCTGGGCCAAGCAGACCGTGGCGCACAACACCCTGGTGGTGGACGAGCAGAGCCACTTCAAGGGCGACTGGAAACGCGGCGAGGAACACGCGCCGCAGGTGCGCTTCTTCCAGGCCGATGCCGATACCCAGATTGCCTCGGCAACGATGCGCGACGCCTACCCCGGCGTGGTGTTCACCCGCACCCAGGCGCTGCTGCGCCATCCCGACCTGGGCCTGCCGGTCGCGCTGGACCTGCTGCAGGTGCACGGCGGCAAGGCCGCGCGCTACGACCTGCCGCTGCACTTCAACGGCCACATCGTCACCACCGGCTTCGAAGCCGAACACTTCCCCGCCCAGCGCCCGGTGCTGGGCAAGGACAACGGCTACCAGCACCTGTGGCTGGATGCACGCAGCAAACCCGGCAGCGAGCCGCGGTCGCTGGCATGGCTGCTGGACGGGCGCTTCTACACCTACCGCTTCGGCAGCAGTGCGCCGGCACAGGCGCTGCTGGTGGAAAGCGGCGCGAACGATCCGGAATTCAACCTGCGCCGCGAACCGGCCCTGCTGCAGCGCGTGGACGGACAGAAGGACGTGACCTTCTTCAGCGTGCTGGAGCCGCACGGCGAGTACAACGGCACCGCCGAATACGTGCACGGCGCGGACAGCCGCATCAAGGACATCGTGCGCAGCCGGGGCAACGATGCCGAGGTGATCGAGCTGCGCCTGGCCAGCGGTGCACGAATCGCCCTCGGCGTGGCCGACGACAGCAGCGCCAAGGGCGAGCACAGCGTGAGCGTGGACGGCCATGCCTACCGCTGGAGCGGCAGCCATGCGCGCATGGACCGCAGCAAGGTTGACGGCAAATGAACGGCCCTGCGGTGGTGGCCAACCTGCGCAAGGTGCCGGTACGGTCGGCCGTGCGCTGGCTGATCGTGGGCCTGATCGCCGTGGCCACGGTGATCAACTACATCGACCGCAACGCACTGGCGGTAATGTGGCCGGAAATCGCCAGGGAAGTGGGCGCGACCAAGGATGACTACGCCCTGCTGGTGACGGTGTTCATGCTGTTCTACGCCGCTGGCCAGTTCCTGTTCGGGCGCCTGTTCGACATGATCGGCACGCGCCTGGGTTTCGCCCTGTCGATCAGCGTGTGGTCGATCTCCATCGCCCTGCACGCGATCACCCATTCGATGCTCTCCTTCAGCCTGGTGCGGGCGATGCTCGGCATCAGCGAAGCCGGGGCGTGGCCGGGCGCGGTCAAGGCCAATGCCGAGTGGTTCCCGGCGCGCGAGCGCGCATTGGCGCAAGGCGTGTTCAACGCCGGCGCGTCGATCGGCGCGATCGTCTCCGCGCCGGCCATCGCTGGCCTGTACCTGTGGCTTGGCTGGCGCGGCACCTTCGTGCTGGTCGGTGCGATCGGCTTCCTGTGGCTGCTGCCTTGGCTGTTTGTCTACCGCGCCGGGCCGGACAAACACCCATGGGTGAGCGATGCCGAGCGCCGGCTGATCCAGGAAGACCAGGCCGGGCAACAGGCGGTGGTGGCGCCGAAGGCCAGCGTACGTTCGCTGCTGGCCCATCGGCAGAGCTGGGGCATGCTGGCCTGCCGCTTCCTGCTCGACCCGATCTGGTGGCTGTTCGTGTCCTGGCTGCCGATCTATCTGGCTGAAACCTTCGGCTTCGACATCAAGCAGATCGGCCTGTTCGCCTGGGTGCCGTTTGTCGGCGCGATGCTGGGCAGCCTCAGCGGTGGTTGGCTGTCCGGGCGGATGATCCGCGCCGGGCACAGCGTGGACCGCGCCCGCAAGCTGTCCATAACGCTGGGCTGCGCGGTCATGGCTCCTGCCCTGCTGGGTGCCGTGCTGGCCAACCAGCCGCTGCTGGCGGTGCTGGCAATCGCTGCGGTGCTGTTCGGCTTCCAGGTGGCCATCGGCAACATCCAGACCCTGCCGGGCGACCTGTTCGACGGCCGCTCGGTGGGCACGCTGGCAGGCCTGGGTGGCCTGGCCGCCGTGGCCGGCACCTTGATCACCACCTGGCTGGTGCCGGTGCTGACCCGCCACTCCTATGCGCCGATCTTCATCCTCGTCGCCGCCCTGGTGCCGCTGTCGCTGGCCGCGCTGTGGTGGTGGACCGGCCCGATCCACAAGCTCGACCGCCGCGCCGGCTGAGCCTGCATCTCTCTTCAGTTCCCCCGCAAACCAAGGAGTTTTCCCCATGTCGTTCCAGGACAAGGTGGCCATTGTCACCGGCGGTGGCCGCGATATCGGTCGCGCCGTTTCGATCAAGCTGGCTGCCGCCGGTGCACGCGTCTGCATCAACTACGCCAATGATGAAGCCAGTGCCCAGGAAACGCTGGCACAGATCCGTGCGGCCGGTGGCCAGGCCATCGTGCACCGTGCCGACGTCACCGACGCCACGGCCGTCGCCGGCTTGGTCGCTGCGGCACAGGCCGCGTTCGGCGAGCGCATCGACCTGCTGGTGAACGTGGCCGGTGGCATGGTGCAGCGCCGGCCGCTGGCCGACATCGACCCGGCGTTCTTCCACACCGTGATGGATCTGAACCTCACCTCGACCTACCTGACCACGCACGCGGTGGTGCCGCACATGCGCGAAGGCGCGGCCATCGTCAACTTCGCCTCGCAGGCCGGTCGTGATGGTGGCGGCCCGGGCGCATCGATCTACGCCACCGCCAAGGCGGCGGTGATGACCTTCACCCGCGCCATGGCCAAGGAGCTGGGGCCGAAGGGTATCCGGGTGAACGCACTGTGCTGCGGCATGATCGCCACCCGCTTCCACGATGAATTCACCAAGCCGGAAGTACGCACGGCCGTTGCCGGCGCCACCCCGTTGCGCCGCCAGGGTGCGCCGGACGAAGCCGCTGACGCCGCTGTATTCCTGGCCTCGGATGCGGCGGCGTTCATTACCGGTGCGAATCTGGACGTCAACGGCGGCACCTACTTCTCCTGACTGGAATCCTGCCCATGCAGCGCTGGACACTTCTGTTTTCATTGACGCTCTGCTCCGCCATGACGGCGCCCGCTGCATGGGCCGCACCCGTGTGGGTCACTGCCTGGACGGCCGCGCCCGCGCCCGACCGCAAGGACGGAACGTCCGATGCGCCGGTTCAGTTCGCCGCGCAGACCGTGCGCCAGGACATGCGTGTCGGCAGCCGTGGCGATGCGCTGCGGCTGCGCATCAGCAACGAGCTCGGCACGGCGCCGCTGCGGGTCGAGGACCTGCGCGTGGGAGTGAAGAACGGCAAGGCCGCACCGCTGCCGGTAACGGTGGATGGCAGCGCGGTCATCGAGGTGCCGGTCGGCGCCGCGCTGCTGAGCGACCCGGTGCGGATGCCGGTGGCGGCGCTGCAGGAGATCAGCGTGAGTGCCTATTTCCCGCAGCCCACCCGCCCCGCCGTGCGCCGCACCGAGCTGCGGGTCGCAGATGGCAGGCAGACAGCCGTCGCCGACAGCGTGCGGCTGAGCTACCAGCAGAACGTGTTCTCGGCAGTGATGGTGCAGCGTGATGATCGTCCCCAGGTAATCGTGGCGCTGGGCGATTCCATCACGGAAGGCGCCACCGCACGTCGCGGCACCTTCAACCAGTGGCCGGAGCGATTGGCGCAGCGCCTGCAGCAGGCCTGCCCGAACCGGTTCGTGGTACTCAACCAGGGCATCAGCGGCAACAAACTGCTCGACCATGGCCGCAGCCACAGCGCCCTGTCACGATTGGATCGCGATGTGATCGCCGTGGCCGATGCCGATCAGGTGATCCTGTTCGAAGGCATCAATGACATCCGCCACGGCGGTGGCGCGCAGCCGCTGCCTGGACGCAGTGCGGCGGACATGCTGCTGGGCTATCAACAGGTCGCGGCGCGGCTGCATGCGCACGGCATCCGCGCCTGGCTGGGTACGTTGACCCCGTTCGGCGGTTCCGAGCGCTACGAGCCCGTGTCCGCCGCCACCCGCATCACGATCAACCAGTGGGCACGCGGCGGCAACAGCGGCTTCGACGGCATCATCGATTTCGATGCCGCGCTGCGTGACCCGAAGGCAGCCGAATCGCTGCCCGACGAGATCACCCGCGACCATCTGCACCCCAACGACGAAGGCTACCGGCGCATGGCCGATGCCATCGATCTGCGCATGCTGGGCTGCACTACCCCCGAGTGAGAGAGAACCGATGAACCACGTCGTTTGTTTCGGTGAGTTGCTGCTGCGCCTGGGCGCACCCGGTCGTGAACTGCTGCTGCAGACGCCGCAGCTGCAGGTTCACGTGGGGGGCGCCGAGGCCAACGTAGCGGTCTCGCTGGCATGCCTCGGCCACGATGTGCAGATGGTCAGCACGGTACCCGGCAACGCGCTGGGCCGGCATGCCGTGGCCGAGCTGCGGCGGCATGGCGTGGACGTGGCCGCCGTGCGTGAAGTGGCGGGTGACCGCATGGGCCTGTACTTCCTGGCGACCGGTGCGGTGCAGCGCGCCAGTGAAGTGGTGTATGACCGGGCCGGTTCTGCATTCGCAAACAGCAATGCCAGTGACCATGCGTGGCCCGCCCTGCTGTCCGGCGCGCACCTGTTGCATGTCTCGGGCGTGAGTCCGGCGCTGGGCGCCAACGTGGCCGAGTCGGTGCTGGGTGCCGTGCGTGCGGCTCGCGCGGCCGGTGTGCAGGTGTCCTTCGACGGCAATTATCGTCCCTCACTGTGGCGACGCTGGGATGGCGACGCAGCGGCGATCCTGCGCGAGGTCTTCGCCGAGGCCGACATTGTCTTTGCCGACCATCGGGACATCGAACTGGTGCTGGGGCTGCACTTCGCGCAGGACGATGCGGTCGCCCGAACCGAGGCCGCTGCGGCCGCTGCCTTTGCCGCGTTCCCGCACCTGCGGTGGCTGGCCTGCACCCAGCGCGAGGTGATCAGCGCCGACCATCACGTGCTCGGCGCGCTGCTGCTGGGACGCGATGGAACCCGCGCGCAGGCCGCTCCGAGGCCGCTGCCCGGCATCGTTGATCGCATCGGCGGTGGCGATGCCTTTGCCGCCGGCATCCTGCACGGATTGCTGTCCGGGCTGGACGCAGAAAGCACCGTGCGCTTCGGACTGGCCGCAGGCGCGTTGAAGCACGCCATTCCCGGCGACTTCAGCCCTGCCCGCGAAGCTGAAGTCCGGGCACTGATGGAGAGCCACCCGTTCGACGTTCGTCGCTGATCTCCCCCCGGGAGAATCCCGCTAGAATCCAACGGGCGCTGGAATCGCGCAGGGATCGCCCATGGATTACACCGGATACACGCGCAAGTTTCCCAACAACCGCCCGCTGAATGCGTTTGAACGCGAGCACCGCCTGCTGCAGAAGAAGCGGCTGGATGTCGTGCCGTTGGCGCAGCTGTGCGTGGTGAAGATGAATTCGAACGGCCTGGTTTCGGTGGATCGCTGGTTCGCCGCGCGTGGCTTTGCAGCCCTGCTGGGCGCGATCGGCATTGCCTTTGGGCTGGGCGGCATGCTGATGCTGCTCTGGTCGCTGGTCGTGAACAGGCTACCCAACGAAAACGGCCTGTGGGAGGCGATATTCATCGGCATGGCGATGCTGGCCGCCTTCACTGCAGCGAGCATCTGGGTGGCTTGCCTCGAGCTGTTCCGCTGGACGTACTATCCGATCGCGCTCGATCGCAAGCACCGGCAGATACACGTGTTCCGGCTGGATGGCACCACCCTCAGCGTGCCCTGGGACCGGGTCCATTTCACGCTTGGCCGCGGAACCGGAACCTTCGGATGGTACAACTGGGATGTCCGCGGACTGATCCTGGACGCGGATGGCGTGACAGTACGGGAGACGTTCGCGTTCTGCATCGCGACCTCCCGCATCGAGAACGCGCATGCCCACTGGGAGTTCCTGCGGCGCTACATGGAAGAAGG
Source organism: Stenotrophomonas sp. Sm10 (assembly GCF_030985515.1). Classification (NCBI taxonomy): domain Bacteria; kingdom Pseudomonadati; phylum Pseudomonadota; class Gammaproteobacteria; order Lysobacterales; family Lysobacteraceae; genus Stenotrophomonas; species Stenotrophomonas sp. Sm10. Next base: position 41,930 of record NZ_JAPTFO010000006.1, on the reverse strand, counting down.
ACCGGCAGCCGTCGTGGACGCGGTGCACTGCTGCATGCCGCTGGACGGCAAGCGCGAGAGCTTCGCGTCCGGCAAGGAGCGCATCTTCGCCGAAGACGCGCGCCTCCCGGGTTTCATGTGGCTCACGATGCTGCCACTCAACTACCTGCACACGATCATGCGCTGGGTGGTGATGCAGACCAGCAGGATTCCGCGGTTTCCACCGGACATCGAGGCGCGCCTGACACCGGGCGCCGGTGATCCCTGTGTCCGCGACGCTTCGATGAATCCACCGGACCTGCGATGACCCATCAGTGCAAAGGCAGCTTCAGTACCGACGGCGCGTTCGCCGGTGAACTGAAGGTTACCGTGCCACCCAACTGGCTGATGCCCGCATAACGCAGGTCCACCGTGTCCACCACCAGGGTCAGGCGAGTGCCGGCCGGCACCTCCCAGCTGCTGGCCTCCAGCCGCAGGTCGATGGTCTTCGCCTGCCCCGGCGTGGCACCCCGCAGCGTATAGGGCTTGTGACTGATCAGCTGGCCATTGCCCAGCACGTCCTCGGCATAGAGATAGGCATACAACGTGGTGTCGGCGCGGCTTGGCGTGACCGTCATCCGCACTTCCGGCGCGCCATCCAGACGGCGCGCACTCCAGTAGATCGGCCCTTGCCAGACTCCCGCGGCGTTGCGTCCGACGAACGGCACATACGCGCCCGGTGGCAGGTTGATCATCTGCAGCGCGCCGGACGCCATCACCACGCCGGAGTTGGCAGCCGTCAGCAGGCCGCTGCCGATGCGGTAGCTCCAGCCGGTGCCGCCACCGTTCGCCACCAGTCCACCGGTGGGTTGCAACAGCCCGCTCGGCGCGGTCAGCCCGTAGCTGACCGCGCCCGTCCGGGTAGCCTGCCAGTCCGGATAGTAGCTCCAGCTGCCCTTCTGCGACTTCAGCTGCACCGTCGCCTGGCGGTCGATTCCATTGGTCACCCCCTTCAGGTAGTGGTCGAACCAGTCGCCCGCGGCGGCATACACCTCATTGGGAATACCGAAAGCGCCAAGGGCCTCGTTGAGGGCGTGGTCGCCATGGCGCAGCTGCAGCTGCTTGGGGCCCTTCAAACGGTTGAAGAAGTCCACCAGCTGGCCCGGCGGGAACAGGCTGTCGTTGAAGGCGTTGGCCAGGAATACCGCTGGCTGGTTGGCGTTGATCTCATCGATGCTGGACCCGGGGCTGCGCTGCGCCGCCACCGGCAACAGCGAGTCCACCGCGCCCTGGTAGTTGCCGACCAGCACATTGCGATTGATGGTGGACAGCTCCGGTCCCGGGCGACCGGTGGCCAGGCCCGCGGCAACCAGCAGCGCGATGCCCTGCGCGCTGGGGGTGTCGTTGCTGTACAGCGAGGCCTGCAGGTCGGCCCAGCCGCTCAGTGCAGCCACTGCCTTGATGCGCGGATCGCGTGCCGCCGCCAGCAGACTGGTGCCGGCCCCATAGGAGATGCCCGATACGCCGATTCGTGACGGGTCGGCGCGGGTGTTGTCCAGCGCCCAGTCAATCAGCGCACTGACGTCCTCGACCGTGGCCGGCCCGGCGATGTCGATGCTGCCGCCGGACTCCCAGAAGCCACGCGAACTATAGCTGATGACCACATAGCCGCGCCGGGCCAGTGACTGCGCCACGCCCACGTATTCCACGCTGGGCACCGCCCAGCTGCTGGGCATCACCAGCAAGGGATACAGCCCGCTGCCCGCGTCCTGCGGTTCGATGACGAAAGCCCCGAGAGGCGTTCCATCCCAGCTGGGAATGGTGCGATGGGTGGTCTTGACCGTGGCCGCCCAGGCGGTGGGCGCCAGCCCAGTCAGCAGGATCAACAGCAGCACTACCTTGCGCATCGTGGTCTCTGCCCGTCGGTGGTGGTGCAACGGATCGGACCGTACCAGTGCGAATGGTGGGTGGCACCTTGCGACGCAGCATGGCGCTTTCGAACCCGGCGCCCGGCTGGATCGATGCAGGACCACATTCAGGCGCGGTGGATCACCCACGCCACCAGGCCTGCAAGTGGCATCAATGCAAGTGTGCCAACGACGCCCAGGCATCCGGACGCCCCGCGGTGCGGCGCGGAAGCCTGTGGATGCGATCGCAGCCAAGCGGCATGACAGGCCCTGCAGTAGAAGCGCTGCTTCCCGGCGCGCCAAGCGCCACGGGTACGTTCGTCATGGAGGGCGGCGTTGCCGCAGCGCCCACACTTGAAACTGCGATGTGGCGGGCGTCTCTGCCGACGCAGCGCAGCCGCGATTGCAACCCCGATCAGCGCAGCAGCAGCGCCCCCTGCAAGCAGTTCACTGTTGATCATTCGCCTTGCTCGATCCTGCGGTTTCCGGTCCTGCTGCGCAGGATATCGAGTCGTACACCCCCTGCGCTACGACGCCCTAGCACGCGCGCATGTCACCCACGCGCCGTGTGATCTGACACCTCTCCAGTGCTTGCGGGCGGTCACAGCTTCGTCTTTTCGTCGTTGACCGAAAGACGACAGCTTGTGACGCTTACGACACCGCAGGGCCTCCACAGCCCAACAACGCGGTCACGTCCCACCGCAATCCGCTGCACCCGACTCCGCACCGTCTCCCCGTGACCTCGCCCTGCCAGGTCGTGGCGGACGGCTGCGCCCTGAACTTCTGCTGGAGAACCGCAATGCGCCTTGCAAGCTTCTTCTTCGTGTTCGTCCTCAGTGCCTTCGCCGGCGCTGCCCAGGCCCAGGTCGTCACCCTCAACAAGGGCGGCTTCGTGCTCACCTACGACTGCAGCATCCACAGCGCCACCCGCTACGAATACACCCTGACCGCAGACACCGGTTCGGCCGCGCGCCCGTCCAGCTTCTACAAGGATCCGGACCTGCCGGCAGGCTGCCTCGGCCAGACCAGCACCGCCTCCTACGCCAGCATCACGTCCGGCTATGACCGGGGTCATCTGGTGACGTCCAATCACATGGACTACAACGCGACCTACATCCGCCGCGCCAACTACATGACCAACATCGTCCCGCAGGTGTCCAGCTTCAACCAGGGCATCTGGGTGAAGGCCGAAAACGTGGCCGAGTGCTACCGCGACATCGCACCGGTGGATGTCTATGGTGGCGTGGTCTACGGCGACGCCTCCAACGACTATTTCCTTTCCAGCCACGGCATCCCGACCCCGGAGTTCTTCTGGAAGACGATCATCACCCGTGATCCGAACACTGGCACGGCCAAGGCGATCAGCTGGATCATTCCCAACGAAGCCAATCTGGGCAGCCTCGACAGCTACCTGGTGACCATCGCCGATCTGGAGGAGCTGTTGGGTGCGAGCTACGTTGCGATCAACGCACCGGCCTCGCTGAAGAACGTGCTGCCGGCCAGCACCTGGCCGCAGCCGGCGGGGTGTGATCTGGGCTGACCGGTCTGCCGGGAATGGGTGGCACCCGGTCCGGGTGCCACGCAAGGATGGCTGTGGGAAAATGGCGGGCAATTGCACCACCGCATTGCCCCCTGGAGCTGTAGATGTCCTGTTTCCCCTTCGATGCCGTGCTGTTCGACTGCGACGGCGTACTCGTCGATTCCGAGCCGCTGGTCGCCCGCGTTCTCTCGGAAATGCTGACCGCACGCGGCTGGCCGCTGACCCCGGCGCAGGCGGGTGAAGTCTTCCTCGGGCAGTCCGTGGCCCATCTGGCAGGGCTGATCGCAGAGCGCACCGGCAAGCCGTTCACCGAGGAATGGCTGGAGGAGTTCCGCCAGCAGCGCAACCGGGCGCTGGAACGGGATCTGGAGCCGATCCGGGGGGCGCCCGAGGCCGTGCGTGCGATCGCCGCAGCGACCGGTGGCCGCATTGCCTGCGCGTCCGGTGCCGACCTGATCAAGGTGAAACTGCAGCTGGGCAAGGTCGGCATCCTCGATGCATTCGGCGACCACGTCTACAGCGGCCAGGACATGCCGAACACCAAGCCGCACCCGGACGTCTATCTGGCGGCCGCTGCCGCGCTGGGTGTGGATCCGAAGCGCTGCGCGGTCATTGAAGACACCGTGACCGGCGCGACCGCCGGCGTGGCGGCAGGTGCCACCGTGTTCGGCTTCAGCGAGGGCGGCCCGCACCACAGCACACCCGAAGCTCTGCGCGCGGCCGGTGCCCAGGTGATCTTCCAGCGCATGGAAGATCTTCCCGCACTGCTGGCGGCCTACGCCGCCGACGCTGCCGCCTGACCCGGCGTCAACCCGCAGCGCCCTGCCCGGCGCTGCGGCACCTGCCGCTGTAGTGCAGCGCAAACAGGTACAACCCGGTGAACAGTTGCAGGAACAGCGGCGGCAGCGGCGCATAGGTGATCCACGCTGCAGGTTCGCCCTGCCCCAGCCCGCGAACGGCGAAATTGGCGATCACCGCCAGGGTGAACACGATCGAGGTCCAACGATGCACGGGCCGTGCCCAGCCCCCCCGGCTCATTGGCGGCGCCTCGCTTCGGAGCGGGCTTCGATCATCTTCCAGCCATTGCCGGACGGGTCACGGAATCCCGCGTCGACGGCGCCATAGCGCTCGATCGGCTCCTGGGTGAATTCCACGCCCTGTGCCAGCCATTGCGTGTAGCGCGCCTGGCAGTCATCCACGGCCAGCACCAGCGGCGGCATTGCGCCCTTGGCCACCAGCTGCTGCAGCGCAAGTGCGGTAGCGGCGTCGTGGGTGGGCGGGCCTGGCACGAACAGGCCCAGCTGGAAACCGTCCTGGCCCGGGCTGCGGACCGTCAGCCATCAGTAGCTGCCATTGCGTACGTCGGTATGCACTTCGAAGCCGAGCTTGCCGACGTAGAACGCCAGCGCCTCATCCTGGTCGCGCACATACAGGCCGACAGTGTTCACAGTGTTCGTCATGGGACCTCCCTCAGGTGGGGTCCACGTTAGCAACCGCCTCGCGGCGGCGCTTCTCCAAAACTGCGATCTTCAGGTCCGGGCGCTGCGCGGCGCGTGCATGGCATTCCGGCACGCTGGCCGACGCCGCCCGGGTTGCACGCTCACGCTCACGCACATTGCCCGGGCTGTCACCGGTGATGGCACGGAAGATGCGGCCGAAGGTACCCAGGCTGCTCCACCCGGTCTGCGCGGCGATTTCGGTGACCGGCAACTCGGTGTCACGCAACATCGCCACGGCCCGTTCGATGCGCCGGCTGAGGAGATAGCGGTGCGGTGGCAGCCCGAAGGCCTGCTTGAACGAGCGGGCGAAGTGCGCCGGCGACACCGCACTGACCTCGGCCAGGCGCGCGACCGGCCATTCCTCATGGCTGGCGCGGTCCATCCGGTCCTTGGCACGCAGCAGGCGCCGCAGCAGTTCGGGGCTCTGGTTCATGGCACCACCGCCTGGGCCAGGTAGTGGCGTGCCGCGTGCCGCGCCTCAGCGGCCTGCTCGACCAGCCAGTCACGCAATGCAATCACCTTGGCACTGCCATTTCGCGCCGTGGGTGCCACGAACCAGAAGCTGCGACCGTCGCTGGCGACACCCGGATGCGCCTGCACCAGCCGCCCGCTGTCCAGCTCGGCCTGGAAAAGGATCGGCGAACCAATGGCGATGCCTTGCCCGGCGATCGCGGCGCCGACATCCAGATGCTCGACGGCAAAGGGCGCGACGAAACTCTCCGGTGCCGGCGGTGGAATGTGCCCGTGCGCGGCAAACCACAGGGCCCACCAGTCCGGCCGCCCGAGCAGGGGAATCTCCAGCGCGCTGCTGCCCAGCCCACGCGCCTCGTGCAGCAGCGCCGGCGCACACAACGGTGTGAACACGCTGGGAAACAAAGGAGTTGCCTGAAGACCCGGCCATTCGCCCTGGCCATTGCGGATGGCGGCATCGAAGTGACCGGCGGCCAGATCCTGCGGCGCTGCCGACAGGTCCAGTTCCAGCACGAGCTGCCGGTGGCGGGCACGGAACGTGCCCAGTCGCGGCGTCAGCCAACTGGTGCCCAGCGTGGGCAGCACGGACAGGCGCAGTCGCGCCGCATCCATGTCTGCGGCGCGCATGAAGCTGGCGCGCAGTGCATCGAATGCCCGGGTGGCCTCCTGGGCGACGCTGGCACCCGTCGCTGTCAGTTCTACGTGCTGTGCATGGCGCAGGAACAGGCAGGTACCGGTCTGGGCCTCCAGCCGCCGCACGTGGTAGCTCACCGATGCCGCACTGGTGTCGAGCTCTTCGGCGGCACGCGCGAAGCTGCCCAGCCGCGCCGCCGCCTCGAAGGCACGGATGGCGGCAAGCGATGGCAGCTGGCGTTGGGTGACCATAAGTGTGACTTAGCCTGAGCCCCGATATCTGCGTGGTCAATCCCCCTGGTACGCGCAACGATGGAGGCACCTTCGACAGGGGATCACGCACATGGATCGACGGCAGTTCCTGGCCACCCTGGCCGCCGCGGCGGCATCTACGGCGCTGCCCTCCGGGTGGGCCCTGCCCAGCCACAGCGAAGACTGGAAATGGTTGCAGGGCAACTGGCAGGTCCGGCACCGACGCCTGAAGGAGCGCCTGGTCGGCGATACCCGATGGGAGTCCTTCACCGGTTCCAGCGCGGTCTGGCTCACCCTGGGCGGACTCGGCACCATCGATGACAACGTCATGGCGCTGCCTTCGGGCCCCTACAGGGGCCTGGGCGTGCGTGCATTCGATCCGGTGTCTTCCACGTGGTCGATCTGGTGGATCGATGGCCGCAACCCTGCCCATATCGAAGCCCCTGTGCGCGGCGCTTTCAAGGGCGATGCCGGCAGCTTCCGCGGCACCGACCGGATCGACGGGCGCCCCGTCGAGGTCTGGTTCCGTTGGCATGACATCCACGGCGAGGAGCCGTGGTGGGAACAGGCGTTCTCCGACGATGCCGGTGCGCACTGGGAAGTGAACTGGCGCAACTGGTTCCGCCGCACTGCTGCGGTCCCCTCTCCGCTTCCGAAGCTGCCGGATGCACCGGGCGATTTTGATTTCCTGGTGGGCCATTGGAACGTGCGCCATCGTCGCCTGCGCGCTCGGCTGGCAGGCAGCGATGCATGGGACGCGTTCAACGGCACCCTGCACAACTGGCCGGTCCTGGGAGGATTCGGCAACGTGGGTGACAACCTGATGGACATGCCTGGAGCGCCGCTGCGAGGCATGGGCATCCGCGCCTGGAATGCGGCGGAGCGGCACTGGCTGAGCTGGTGGCTGGATGGCCGGGAGCCAACCCGGATCGGCGCGCCACTGCGTGGTGGTTTCCATGCCGGTGTCGGCCGCTTCTTCGGCGAAGACCAGCACGACGGTCGAACAATCCAGACACGGGTGATCTGGTCACACATCACCCCGCGTTCGGCGCGCTGGGAACAGGCGGCCTCGACCGATGGTGGACGCAGTTGGGAAACCAACTGGGTCAGCGACTTCGAGCGACAGGCATGAAGGCGCTGCTGGCCGTGATGCTGCTGGTTGCTGCGTCGCCTCCCGCGTCGCCATCCAGGGTGCTGCGGATCGTCGGCCCCGCCGAGCGCTTTGCCCCGGGCGTTGCATCCACGCAATACGACGAGATTCGACTGACCTTGAGCCCGGACGGAAAAACCGCACTGTGGTTCAGCCGCAACCGGCCCGGCGGGCCGGGTGGGTATGACATCTGGGTCTCCCACAACGATGGGCAGCGCTGGCGGCCGGCGATGCCGGTGCCGTTCAACTCGCCGGGGCGCGACTTCGATCCCGCTTTTTCCGCCGATGGCCGCGTGGTGTATTTCTGTTCGGATCGCGCAGGCGGCCTGGGCGGCGACGATCTGTACCGGGTCAGCATTGGGAGCGACGGTCGATTCGGGAAGCCGGTCAATCTTGGCCCGGCAGTGAACAGCGCGGCCGATGAGTTCGCGCCGATGCTCTCGCCGGACGCAGCCACGCTGCTGTTCTCCAGCGATCGCGCAGGCGGTGCGGGTGGCCATGACCTCTACGTCGCAGCGATTGTCCGTGACATGGCGCAGCCGGCACGGCCGCTGCCGGGAGACCTCAATACCGCAGCGCAGGAGTTCGATGCCACCTTCCTGGGCGACGGCCAGACGCTGGTGTTTGCCCGCGCCCTGGACTTCGGCAGTGCACCGGTACGCCAGTTCATCGCCTACGAGCGTGGAGGCCGGTATGACGCGGGCCTTGCATTGCCCTCCCCCTTGAACGAGGCCTCCGGCGACAGCTACGGCGCGATGCTGGATGGCTCGCAACCCGACACCTTGACCTATTCGGCGCGGCGCGCGGACGGTGCAGGGTTGGACCTGTACCGCATCCGCTATCGGATGATGCGCCCTTGAAGGCAGATGTTGTCGATTTTCCGCGCCCCGGTTCATCGAGAGGATGACTACCCCAGGAGAAAACGCAGATGGCCTCACACCAGTCCCTTGCCTGCGCCTGCGGCCAGGTACGCCTGACCGCCACGGGCCAATCCATCGCCACCGTCGAATGCTGCTGCGACAGCTGCCGCAAGGCCGGCGCCATGCTGCAGTCGATGCCCCGAGCACCGGACGTGCTGGGCCCGCACGGCCAGACGCTCTTCGTAATGCACCGCAAGGATCGCGTCAGCATCGATGCCGGGCATGCCATGCTGCGTGCCTTGCGATTGTCCAGCAGGGGCGGCAGCCGCCGCGTGCTGGCCGGCTGCTGCAATACGCCGCTCTTCCTGGAGTTCAGCGGCGGCCATTGGCTGAGCCTGTATGGCCTGTTGTGGCCGGCATCGACAAGACCTGCCGTGGAGATGCGGACCATGGTCAGTGATCTTCCTGATGCGTCTGTGCTTCCTGACGATGTGCCGAACCTGAAGACCCGGTCGCTGCGCTTCTATGCGCGGTTGATGAAGGCGTGGATCGCCATGGGCTTCCGCAGCCCACGCATCGAGGTCGCGGGAGATACCCATGCCTGAGCCAGGACGGATCGAGATCGAAAGCATCACCACGCCCGGGCACATCCAGCGCGTGGATCGCGCCAAGTACCTCGCCATGCGCCATGCCTTGCTGCGGGCGCTGCCCGCGCAACCGCCCGGCCTGTCCGTCGCGCAGGCGAAACAGGCACTGCTGCCACACCTGCCCGCCGCGCTGTTCCCGGCAGGTGCCACCGCCGGCTGGTGGTTGAAGGCCGTGCAGCTGGACCTGGAAGCCAAGGGCGTGATCGAGCGCGTCGCGGGCAAACCGGTGCGCCTGTTCAAGCACCTGGCGGCCGGCTGATCAGCGCTGTGCAGGCAGTTCCAACCGGTGCTTGCGGCACAGGCGATACACCGTGACCCGCGATATCTGCATCTGCCGCGCGCACTCGGAGACGTTGTAGCCGGTCTGGCGCAGGGTCTGCAGCAGTACATCGCGCTCGGCCTGGCCGCGCGCATCGTGCAGCATCGCCGCGGGCAGGGCCGCTACCGATGCGCCCAGCTCCAGGTCACGCTCACTGATCAGCTCGCCTTCGGCCATGATCGCTGCACGCTGCACACGGTTCAGTAGTTCGCGTACGTTGCCGGGCCAGTCGAAGCGCCGCATCGCCTGCAGTGCGGCCGGTGCGAAGCCGCGTGCACGCACGCTGTGGCGCAACCGGAAGCAGCGCAGGAAGTGCTCGGCCAGCAGCTGCACGTCGGCACCGCGCTCGCGCAGCGGTGGCATCAGCAGGCGCAGCACGTTCAGGCGGTAGTAGAGATCGCTGCGGAACCGCCCCTGCGCCACCGCGTGTTCCAGTTCGACGTGGGTCGCGGCAAGTACCCGCACGTCCGCGCGCAGCGGCTGGCTGCTGCCCACGCGCTCGAAGGTCCCCTCCTGCAGCACGCGCAGCAGGCTGGTCTGCGCTTCTGCCGGCAGATCGCCTACCTCATCAAGAAACACCGTACCGCCATGGGCGGATTCGAACACACCGATCTGCCGCTTGTCGGCACCGGTGAACGAGCCACGTTCGTGGCCGAACAGCTCCGACTGCACCAGGCTGGCCGGAATCGCACCACAGTTCACCGCAATGAAAGGCCTGCCGGCGCGCCCCGACAGCGCATGCAGCGCATGTGCAGCCAGTTCCTTGCCTGTACCGGTTTCGCCGGTGACCAGCACCGGCAGTTCCACCGGCGCGAACTTGTGCAGCACCGTGCGCACCGCATGCAGCGCGGCGCTTTCGCCAATCAGCGCGTGCGGTCCGTGCCCACCGCAGGTTGCGTCGACAGGCGGATCATCCGCATCGAACTGCTGGCGCATTGCGCAGACCAGGTCCTGAAGGCCGAACGGCAGCGTGAAGCGCGCGCCACATCGCTGCAGCAACGGCAGCCAGGCCGGCGATGTGGGTCCGGCGCCCGGTGGCAGTACCGCCAGCCAGGGCAGATGCTGGTGCTGCTCGATCCACGGTTCCAGCAGCTGCAGCGACGCCGCATCGAGATGGCGCAGATCGAGCACGGCGAGCAATCGATCGCGCCCACGCAGGCCTATCGCCATGGCGGGATCGGGATGGATGCTGCGCACATGCCAGCCTGCTGCCGCCAGCGCACTGCGCTCGTTCGCCAACGGCTCGCCAAACCAGAGCACGCAACGTGACGTAGAAGCCTCCGGGACCGCTGCCATGCTTCCCCCAGCATCCGGACACCGTCGGCGGACTGTCAGGCAATCGCCGGCGTGCCGCCCCCCGCCGGGACCTCTACGGCCACCGGGGCGGCCTTTGTTGGGCGGATCCTAGCGCTTCCCTAAACGGCGGCGCAATGAGCAATGCGTCAAGAAATTCGTGGCTGAACCGGCACCGTTGCAGACGGCGGCGCCACCTGTAACACCCATGCAACAGTTGCCCGCCGCCCTTGCCCTGCGGTGCCTGGGGCTTCGAAATCCCAACGATTCCCCGACGTGCCTGTAACACCGTGGCAGCAGCACGGTCAGGTGCTGCACGGTCCCGACATTGGCGGCTGGGCACTTCCAGGTTGGCACGGTTGATGCGTGGTTCCGCCGCACCCATCGCGGGAGATCGGCATGGACGGCACCACCCTGGTTCGCGGCCTGGCCGCAGCACTGGCAATCGCCCCGCTGTTGGTTGGCACGGGCGCATCCGCGTCCGGCGCCCGCCAGGGCGTGAAGGCACAGCCGGGCGAAATCGTCCTGTTGCGGGACGTCTCCGCGCGGCCGGCCTATCGCATGGCACCACCGGGCATGGCCCTGATTGCCGACCCGAAGCCACAGCGCGAGATCGCCACCGCATTGGGCGCCGGTGGCACGACGAACGGCATGGACGAGTTGAGCGATGAGGACTATGCCGGCATGGGTGCCGGCCAGGCAGCGTCCGTCGCGACACCGGGCGGCACTACCGTTGAACGGGTCACCCAGCAGGCCCTGGGCGGCACGCTTGGCCGCGGTGGCGATGGCATGGTCGGCAGCAACCTCGGGGGCGCCATGAGCGGTCCGCTCGGTGCGGTCGGCAGCAGCACCCGCGGTATCGCCGATACCGTGCGCGGCGCACTGGCCCAGTTCCCCCTGCAGGGCACGGCCCCGGCAGGTGGAAAATGAAGGCCCTGCACGGCGTGCTTCTGCTGCTCGCTGCCGCGCCCTGGGCGACCCGGGCCGATGACTACAGCGGCATGCTCGCCTATCTCGACGTGGCCCGCATCGACGGCCACGCACTGGCCGGGGCGACAGGTGCCATCGCCGTCAACCAGGCCGCCGGCGACCTCAACGTGCAGGCCAACCTGCGGGGTATCGCCAAGGGCGATCGCGCCGACGTGGCGATCAATGCCCGGCAACTGCAGCAGGGCAACCGCGTGCTGTCCGGGCCGCTGCAGGCCACCGCGTTCATTGGCGGTGACGCACTGGCCGGTGCCAGTGGCATCGCATCCATCAACCAGGCCAGCGGCATCGCCAACACGACGCTCAACGTCGTCAGCGCGACGCTGGCCCGACAGGGCATACGCGAAACCGACGATACGGCCTTGGCCGCCGAGGGTTCCGCGTTGGCAGGGGGGCGGGACGACACCGGTTACGGCGTCGCGACGGGCACCCGCAGCGCCGGTGTAGCCAGCACCGCATTGCGGGGATTCGACGGGGTCCTGCAACTCAATCAGATCGCGGGCAACGGCAACGACACGGCCAACGTACTGGGCCTGGTCGTGCAGGACCGCCCGTGACAACCACCCAACCGATGCACCACCTGATGAGAGAGAGGGCACCATGAAAGCGACCGTCAAAAAGACCATGCTCGCCATGGCGATTGCCACTGCCTCGACCGCCGCTGCGGCCAATGGCTGGGACAACCAGAACGCCAACGCGAACATCAACCACAACCACACCGTCAGCGAGACCCGCAACGACACGCACAACCACACCGACAACGACGTGCGCAACCGCACCGTCAACGTCAACGTGCAGAAGCACAGCAACATCCAGGCCGACGAACGCAAGGAAAAGAACAACCACGGCGTCGACGTGAACCTGGAGAAGGACCTGCGCCTGAGCACCGACATCAATTTCTCCGGCGACCCGAACATCACCGGCGACATCGACCTCGACTCGGCGGCCATTGCCGTGATCGACAACCGGCAGTCGATCAGCAACAACGCCACCAGCAACAGCCTGGTCACCAACAGCGCGTCGATCGGTGACAGCGTCGGCGCCGGTGCCTCGGGCAATCTGGGCTTCAATGTCGTCTCCGGCGACAACAATGCGCAGGACAACGCGGCCTCACTATCTGCGGCCGATGCGTCCTTCAGCTTCGGCATGGCCGACGCCGAGGTATTCGTCAACCAGGCCGGCTTCGGCAACGCCACCATGAACTCCGGTGTCACCAACGCCGCAGGTCTCAGCGGCAACGCCTTTGGCGGCGCGTCCGGCAACATCGGCGTGAACATCGCCTCGGGCAACAACAACGAGCAGAAGAACGCCCTCGCGGCCTCGGTCGCGACCACGGCGGTGGCCCAGTCGAGCATCAGCTCCAACCAGGTCTCCACCGGCAACACGGTCAGCAACGCCGGCTTCGTGCAGTCCTACACCGATACCGTGCAGGTCGGCATGCGTGGCGGCGTCAGCGGCCTGACACTGGCCTATGGCGCGGGCACCTACCGCGGCACCGGCAACGCCTACCAGATGGCCAACTACTACCTGGATACGTGGAGTGGCGAGCTGCCGCACCCGGGTGGCAACAGCACCGGCCATATCGATCTGGACAACCAGATCCAGAACGCCACGATGAACCCCAACCGGCCGGGGGTGGGCGGCCTGGGCTTCGATACGCGTGAGAGTGGCACCAGCCAGTTCGTCGAACTGGGCGTGGCTGACCTGTATGCCAGCCTCAGCGGCACGGTCAGCACCACGCGGTGGGTGAACGTCAATGCGACCAACACCTCGGCCTTGTCCGGCAGTGCCTTCTCGGGCGCCTCCGGCAACATCGGCGTGAACGTTGCTGCGGGCACCGGCAACCTGCAGGCCAACAGCCTGGCCCTGGCAGTCGCCCAGCCCAGCACCGGCGGCGGTGGTGGCAGCGGCGAGTAAGCGCAACACCCCGGCCGTCCGCCAATGGCCGGGTCCCCGGGAGCCCCTGTTCCTCCTCCCCCTTGGAACGGGGGCTCCCCCCTGCTGCCGGAGAACGTAGATGATCCGTTGCCCTCCATCGATGCGCCTGCTGGCCTGCCTGTGGCTGCTGGGCACCGCATCGGCGTGGGCCGGCGAGGTCCACTTCGCCGGCGTGCTGCCCAACGGCGCGCTGCTGCAGCAGAAGGTCGAAAGCATGCAGGAGCGGCGCTACCGCAACGTGGTGCGCCAGCACACCGATTACAGCTGCGGGGCAGCCGCATTGGCGACCATCCTGCGCCATGCCTATCACCTGCAGACCGACGAAGCGACGGTGATCGAAGGAATGATGGGGGTTTCCGATCCAGCGCTGGTGGCCGAACGCGGCTTCTCCCTGCTCGACATCAAGCGCTACGTGGAATCGCTCGGCATGCGTGGCCGGGGCTACCGCATCGATGAAACACGACTGCGCACCCTTCGCGTGCCAGGACTGGTGCTGATGGACGTGCGCGGCTTCCGCCATTTCGTGGTGCTCAAGCAGGTGCGCAACGGCATCGTGGAAGTGGCTGACCCGATCCTCGGCAACCGCAGCGTGGCGCTGCCGGAATTCCTGGCCGCCTGGCCATCGCGCGCGGTCTTCGTGGTGATCGGCAGCGACTTCGATCGCAACACCGTTCTTCTGCAACCCAGCGAACGGCCAAGCGCCCGCGCGCTCTACGCGCGGCAAGGGCCGATCACCGATGCCGAACTGGTCGACTTCGGCTTCAGCCACGCCGACCTGTTCTGAGGAGGTACGACCATGTTCCGTCAACACGTATGGATGGCTCTGCTGCTGATGGCCCCTGCCCTGCCCCTGCAGGCCGCCGACGGCAGGACGGGGCGTGGACTCACGGAAATCCCCGACCCGGAGCTGAGCCTGATGCGGGGGCGCTACACCGTGGGTGGCAACAACGTTGCCTGGTTCGGGGTCACCATGGTGTCGCAGTGGCAGGCCAGCAACGGCACGACCCTGCAGGGCAGCCTGACCCTGGGCATGGACTTCCGTGGTGCTGGCGCGCCGAAGCTCAGCTTCCAGCCCAGCGTGCATGTCACGGCAGCCGATGCGCCGCTGCCCGATACCCACGGACGCAGCATCGACAGCAGCGGCCTGGCCAATGCCAGCGGCCTGGTGCAGAGCGTGCAGGTGGCCGGCGATGGCAATGTCGCGCGCAACGTCACCACGCTGACCGTCCGCGAGGGTGGCGTGCCGGCTGTTCTCTCTGATGGCGCAGGCAACGTCACCGCGCAGCCGGCCGGCGCCAGCGCGACGGCCGTGCTGGAAGGCAACCAGGCACACCTGCTGCTGCAGGTGGATGGCCAGGGGCTGGTGCAGCAGTGGATCCGCAATGGCAGCGTCGGCCAGGGCATCGCCCTTACCGGTGACGGCCAGATCGCCAGCAACCAGCTGCGGCTGGAGCTGGTGCGCAACGCCGTGGGCGGCAATCTGCCGTTGAGCCAGAACGTGGCCCAGGCGATTGCGTTGAACCGCGGCATGGGGCCGGGCCAGTAGCAGGGCCTGGCATTGGGGGAAACGCTCCACAACGCAGGACACGAACATGCACACCCTGATGAGGATCACCCCGTTGGCGCTGGCGGCGCTGGCGGGCACCGCCCTTGCCGTGCCGCCGACGCCTGACGATGGCGCCGACGTGCAGGCCCTGGCCAACCAGCTGGAACAGCTGAAAGCCAACTACGCACAGGAAGTGCGGCGGCTGCGCGAACTGGACATGCAGGTGCAGGCCATGCAGGCGCGCCTGGGCGGGCGGGTTGGCCCGGCTTCGACCCCACCGGCCGCGCCATTGGCGCAGGCGGCGGCCGCCGCGGTTCCACCGAGCAGCGAGGGCTACGCCAGTACCGCTGCCGAGGCCCAGCAGGCCAGGCAGGAGTCGCGGCGCAGCGTGGACGACGTGAAGCAGCAGCAATCGGCCCTGTTCTCCCGTCGCTTCACCGTCGAGAACAGCCTCACCTACGCCCGCTATGACCGCAAGCAGCTCACCCTCAACGGCTTCCTCGCGTTGGACGCGATCTTCCTCGGCAATATCGCCATCGAGAACGTGGAGTCCGACTCGCTGACCTATAACGTGGCAGCCCGCTGGAGCGTCAGCCCGAACCTGACGCTCAACCTGGATGTGCCCTACCTGGCGAGGCGCACCGTGTACCAGAAAGGCGGCGCCGGCGGTGCAGCGGCGGCCGTCGCGCAGGAGCAGACCAACGGCAACGGCCTGGGCGACATTGGCCTGAGCGCGAACTACCGGCTGTTCGGCGAACGCGGCTGGCGCCCTGAGACCGTGCTCACGGCCGGTGTCACCGCCCCCACCGGGCGCGCGCCCTACGGCCTGGACTGGAAGGTGATCGAACGCGATGACGACGACTACATCCGCTTCGCCGTGCCGCGCGAGCAACCCACCGGCAACGGCGTATGGCAGGCCAACCTCGGCCTGTCGATGGTGAAGACCGCCGACCCGGCCATCCTGTTCGCCAACATCGGGTACGTGCACTCCATCCCTCGCGGCTTCAACGACATCGACAGCAATCCGGATACGGTCAACCCAGGCGACGTGAAGCTGGGCGGCTCGGTGTACTTCGGTGCAGGTGTTGCCTTCGCATTCAACGAGCGGACCAGCCTGAGCCTGTCCTTCAGCGACCGCATCAGCGCCCGCGCCTCCACCCGCTTCCAGGGTGGCAAGTGGATGAAGGTGATCGGCAGTGACGCCAATGCGGCATCACTGAACCTGGGCGTGACCTATGCGTTGAACCAGCACACCACGCTGGTAACGTTGCTGGGCATCGGACTGACCCCGGACGCACCGGACTTCACGCTGGCGTTCAAGATTCCTTACATGCTCTAGCGGCCGCTGCCCATGGCATGATGGGCGCTCTGCGGCCAGCGGACGTCCATCATGCGCATCGGATTCCTGGGACTTGGAGTGATGGGAACGCCCATGGCGGCCCATCTGGCTCGCGCAGGTTACGAGGTATGCGGCTGGTCGCGCTCCGACCGCAACCATGCGGCCGCGCGCACCGCCGGCATCAACGTCTGCGAGGCGGTGGACGAGGTATTCGCGGCCT
The DNA here is from genome assembly GCF_030985515.1 of Stenotrophomonas sp. Sm10. Taxonomy (NCBI): domain Bacteria; kingdom Pseudomonadati; phylum Pseudomonadota; class Gammaproteobacteria; order Lysobacterales; family Lysobacteraceae; genus Stenotrophomonas; species Stenotrophomonas sp. Sm10. The sequence goes on along the minus strand of NZ_JAPTFO010000006.1, from coordinate 25,371 downwards.
GCGACACCCTCGTCCTGATGCTGGCCAATGACGATGCCATCGACAGCGTGCTCGATCGGCATGGCGCGGCGTTTGGCGAGCGGGTCGAGGGCCGCCTGCTGATCAACATGGGTACCAGCTCGGCAGCGTACTCACAGGCGCTGGCCGAACAGATCCGTGCCGCGGGCGGCCGCTACGTGGAAGCGCCGGTGTCTGGCTCACGCGTGCAGGCCGAAGCGGCGCAACTGGTGATCCTGCTGGCCGGTGCCGATGTCGACCTCGCGGCAGCCGCCCCACTGGTTGCACCGATGGGCAGGCAAACGGTGTGCTGTGGTGCAGTGCCGTCCGCACTGCGCATGAAACTGGCGGTGAACCTGTACCTGATCACCTTGGTCACCGGCTTGGCCGAAGCGGTGTACTTCGCCGAAGCACACGGCATCGAGCTTGACCGCTTCGCGCAGGTGCTCAACGCAGGGCCGATGGCCAGCGAAGTATCGCGAATCAAGCTGGACAAAATGATTCGTGGTGACTTCAGCGTGCAGGCGTCGATCACCGACGTGCGCAAGAACAGTGGGCTGGTAGCCGCTGCCGCCCATGAGGTGGGCATGCATGCGCCCTTGATCGACGCCAGCGACGCGCTGTTCGCACAGGCACTGGCGTCCGGATCGGGGGCGCTGGACATGGCGGCCGTGCTGCAGGCGGTACGGGCCGGGCCAACCGGCACTGGCCGGCGCTGATCCGGATTCATGTTCCGGCACTACTGTCGTCCTCCACCGCTGCTATATTCAGTCCAGCTCGGCAGGCATGGTGCCTGCCCTCGAATCACAGGGAGTTGGACATGGGTCTGGTACAGGCGGTGAAGGGGGCGGTTGGCGGTGTGCTGGCCGACCAGTGGAAGGACTTCTACACCGTGCCGGCGGGCCTACCGTCCACGGCCGCCCTGTTCGCGGCGGTGCCGCAGGGCACCAATGCCGGCCGCGGCTCCAACACCAGCGGCTCGTCCAACATCATCACCAACGGCTCGAAGATCATCGTGCCCGAAGGTTACGGCCTGCTGCTGCTCCAGGACGGCGCGATCACCGCATTCGTCGCCGAACCGGGTGGCTACGAATGGCGTTCGGACGCCCTGAACTCGCAGTCGATCTTCGCCGGCGACGGCCTGGTCAGCACCTTCATCAAGCAGAGCTGGGAACGCTTCAAGTTCGGCGGCCAGCCGGGCGCGCAGCAGGCGGCCTACTTCGTCTCGCTGAAGGAATTGCCGGACAACCGCTTCGGCACCCAGTCGGAAATCTACTGGGACGACGGATTCCTCAATACCCAGGTCGGTGCGATCACCCGCGGCTCGTACACGCTCAAGATCGTCGACCCGATCCTGTTCGTGAAGAACTTCGTGCCGGCCAGCTACCTGCGGCCGGGCCAGGTGTTCGACTTCACCGATCTGGACAACGCCGCTGCCAGCCAACTGTTCAATGAAGTGGTCGGTTCGCTGGCCCCGGCCTTCAGCCTGTATACCAACGATCCGGGCAAGGGCAACCGCATCACCAAGCTGCAGCAGGACTCGCTGGGCTTCGCGCAGAGCCTGTCCGCCGCCGTCGAGCAGGGTTACCAGTGGAAGTCGGATCGCGGCCTGGCCATCGTCAAGACCGCCATCGTCTCGATCGAGTACGACGCCAACACCCGCGAACTGCTGAAGACCGTGCAGCGCGCCGATGCGCTGTCCGGTTCGCGCGGCAATTCCAACCTGCAGGCCAGCGTCGCCCAGGGCATCCAGTCGGCCGGCGAGAACGGCGGTGCGGCGGGCCTGGTCGGTGTCGGCATGGCCTCGGGCATGTTCGGTGTGGGCGGCATGCAGCAGCCGGTCACCCCGGCTGCGGATGACCCGGTGGCCAAGCTGAAGAAGGCAAAGGAAATGCTGGACCTGGGCCTGATCACCCAAGGCGACTATGACGCCCTGAAAGCCAAGGCACTGGGCCTGTAACAGCAGAACGCACAACCCACATGTCCGATCCCAGAAACGGCCCACCGCCGCTGCCCGGATCCGTGCCCGCGACGCCGCCGCCCCTGCCGGCGGCGTCGTTGGATGGGCCCGGTTCGCCGCAGGACGTCCCTCCCCTGCCCGGCAGCTTCCCGCTGGACACGTCGACTCTGCCACAGGCCATCCGCGAGGAAGTGGAAGCGCCCGATCCTGTGGCCCTCGATACCTCGGCCAGCGAGCTGAAAGACGGTCTCAACCGCTGCCCGAAGTGCGGCGCCACCGACATCCGGCCCAAGGCCGGCACCGATATCCTGGTCTGCCTGTACTGCCGTCACGAATGGCATGGCGCGCGCGTGGAGGAGGAATTCGGGCTGGGCGAGGCCATCGACCAGCTGCGTGGTACGGTCATCGCCTCCGGCGCGCGTGACATCGATGCCGACACCTCGGCACTGATGACGTTCAAGTGCACCGGGTGCGGCGCCGAAGTCACGGTCAATACCGAGAGTACGATGACGGCGCGTTGCCACTGGTGCCGCCACGTCTTCGGCGTCAACGAGCAGATCGCCAACGGCGCGGTGCCCGATGCGGTGCTGCCCTTCCATATCAAGAAGGACGATGCGGTCGCGCGCATCCGCCAGTTCGTCGACAAGCGCCGCATGTTCGCGCTGAAGGCATTCAAGGATCAGTTCACCCCGGAGAACGTGGTGGGCGTGTTCCTGCCCTACATGATCGTCGACAGCAATGTCAGCGCGGCCGTGGCCGGCAAGGGCGAGATCCAGACCCGGCAATACACGGTCGGCACCGAGAAGAACAAGCGCACCCTGTACGACGCAGATGTCTACCAGGTCGAACGCCAGGTCGATTTCACCGTTGATGACCTGCCCCTGGAATCCTCGGCCGAGCGCGGCAATCTGGATACCCGGGCCAACACCAACAACATCATCAACACCATCCTGCCATTCGACACCAAGAACGCGGTGAAATGGAACGCTTCGTACCTGGCCGGCTTCACCTCTGAAAAACGCAATCTCGACGTGGAAAAGCTGCGGCCGCGGCTGGAAGACCAGCTTCTGTCGATTGCCCGCGCACAGGTGGAAGGTTCGGTGAGGCGCTACAACCGTGGCGTGCGTTGGGAACAGGAACAGCTGGAGGTGCATGGAACGCGCTGGATGTCGATGTACCTGCCGGTGTGGTTGTACTCGTATCACCAGCCCGGAAAGAACGGCGGCATGCTGCACTACATCGCGGTGAACGGCCGTACCGGCGAAACCATGGGCAGCGTGCCCGTGCAGCAATGGAAGATGCTGCTGGCGGCACTGGCCACCGGCACCATCATTGAAGCCCTCGCAATTGCCTTCCTGGTAGCATCGACATGAGCGACGACAGTGGACTCTGGCTGTTGGTGGCAGGTCCAGCCGGCGCGACCGCGCTGTATTGGGCGCTGTACCGCTATTACCGCAACACCGACAAATCGCATTCCTTCGAGCACGAGACCGAAATCGAGGCACAGCCCGTGACCGGTTCGGACCAGCAGGTGGGCCGGGTCACCGGCACCGAGGAAAAGCGCATCCGCGGTGACAACGTGTACGAGTACCGGAAACGGGTGGTAAGGGTGAAACCCGACCAGTAGAGCCAAGCCATGCCTGGCTGCGGGAGGTGCCGGCCGCGGGCCGGCATTCCTTCGGCTCTGGGCGTCAAAGGGGAGCCGGCCAGCGGCCGGCACTACCCTTCAGCGGACAGCACCTGTTCTTGGCTGGCTTGCCTCAGGGCGCGCCCTCACACCGTCTCCCACCCCACCGGTTCGATACTCGCGCGATCCACCCTTCCGAGGATCCTGCGATGGCTGCTCTGCTTGCCCGTAGCTGCCTGTCGGCGCTGTACTTCCTGGCCCTGCCCGCCCTTGCCCAGGACGCTTCGTTCGGCTTCGGCGAACAGACCACCCACACCGACCAGACCACGCAATCCAGCAGCACCCAGACCCAGACCAGTGGTTCGATGACCACGCAGACCACCACCAGTGGCAGCTCCCAGTCCGAGTCGCGCACCGAAAGCAAGGAGATCGACGTGGGCTTCGGTTTCCACGACGACAACGACGACTGGAACCATGACCGCCACCGCGGCGACCGCGATGTGCGCGACAGCGATCTGTTCGGCAGCTGGACGCTGGGCCAGGAGAACGGCAGCACCTGCACCATCGAGCTGAAGAACAGTGAGTGGTTCGGTGGCTACAGCGCCTACGTGCCTGCCGGCTGCCCGGACGGCTTCTTCTCGGCCAACCGCTGGGTACTGTCGGGCAACCAGCTGCTGCTGACCGATACCAACAACACCGTATTCGGGCGCTTCCGCGCGTCAGGAGGCGGGCGCTGGTCGGGGTTCCGCGAGCCGGATGGAGCCCGGCTTTATCTCAATCCCAGGGGGCGTTGACCGCGACGTGCACGCGATGGGCACGGGCAGACCGCGAAGATCAGCCGTCCACCGTGCCCCGCTGCTGACATGTCCGCTCCCACCGGTTCCCGCCTTGTCATCTATGCCGCGCTCGCGGGCAACCTCGCCATTGCGATCGCCAAGTTCATCGCCGCCGGCATCTCCGGCAGCTCGGCCATGCTCAGCGAAGGCGTGCATTCGCTGGTCGACACCCTCAACGAGGTGCTGCTGCTGTACGGGCTGCGCCGCGCCGGCAAGGCGCCGGACCCGGTACATCCGTTCGGCTATGGCCGCGAACTGTACTTCTGGAGCTTCATCGTCGCCCTGCTGGTGTTCGCTGCCGGCGCCGGTGTGTCGGCCTACGAAGGTATCCAGCACATCCGCCAGCCGGAGCCGGCCACCAACCACGCGTTGAGCTACAGCGTGCTGGGCATCTCCATCCTGTTCGAGGGTGCCTCCTGGTTGGTGGCGCTGCGCGAGTTCCGGCGTACCAAAGGCAAACTTGGCTACTTCGAAGCCTTCCGCCGCAGCAAGGATCCTTCCACCTTCACCGTACTGCTGGAAGACAGCGCTGCGTTGCTCGGGCTGGGCTTCGCACTGATCGGCCTGGTGGCCGCGCAGGTGCTGGACATGCCGGTGCTTGATGGCGTTGCGTCGCTGTGCATCGCTGGCGTGCTGGCCGCCACCGCCTTCCTCCTGGCCCGTGAGACCAAGGGCCTGCTGGTCGGAGAGCCTGCCCATCCCGCAGTGGCCGAGCGGATCATGGCGGTGGCCGAAACCGATCCGGATCTGCGCCGCGCCAATGGCGTGACCACCATGCAGATGGGCCCGGAACAGGTCGTGGCCATGCTCAGCGCCGAGTTCGAGGATGACCGGCGGACCCCGCAGATCGAAGCCTGCATCACCCGCATCGAAACGGCGGTCAAGCGCGAGTATCCGGAGCTGGTGGCACTGTTCATCAAGCCGCAGACGCCGGAGGTGTATGCCGCCCGGCGCGCTGCATTGGCCGCACCGCCTGCGCCGGAATGACCCGGCGTCTGCGCCCGTTTCACCTGATCGATGCCACAGTGCCACAGTCTTTCTCCCGAGCCTGCCACCACCGTGCCGGATTGGTTGCCCGCCTCCCTGCAGATCCTGCCGCGCCGCTTCTACCGGCGTCCATCGACCGACGTTGCGCCGGAGCTGCTCAACAAGCTGCTGGTGCGCGACGATGGTCGCGCTGGCCGCATCGTCGAGGTTGAAGCCTATGCCGGCAGCGACGATCCCGCCGCGCACTCCTATCGCGGGCCAACGCCGCGCACGGCCAGCATGTTCGGTGAGGCCGGCCACCTCTATGTCTACTTCACGTACGGCATGCACTGGGGCAGCAACGTTGTCTGCGGAGAGGTCGGTGAAGGCGTGGCGGTGCTGCTGCGGGCCGTCGAGCCGCTGGCGGGCCTGGAGCGCATGCGCGAACTGCGCCCCGCTGCGCGCCGCGACCACGATCTGGCCAGCGGGCCCGGCAAGCTCTCGCAGGCCTTCGGGCTGGACCGCAGCTTCGACGGCGCCGATCTGGTGACAGGCAGCCATGGCATCGTGATCGCCAGCGACGGCACCCCGCCTCCGTTCGACCCGGAAGTTGGTCCACGGATCGGCATCACGCGCGCCGTCGATTTCCCCTGGCGATGGCATGTCCGTGACCACCGTCACGTATCGGTGCGGCGACGCCGCATCTCCGCCCCCGCAAGGAGACGTTGATGACACCTCTCGACAAGCCGTTGCGACGCGAACTGGAGATCGATGGCCAGCCCTACACCCTGACTGTGGACCCTGAAGGCCTGAAGCTGGTTGAGAAGGGACGACGCAAGGGCATTGCGCTGCGTTGGCAGGATCTGGTGTCCGGAGACGCGGCGCTGGCGACCGCATTGCAGGCATCGCTGCGCGAGCACTGAACCGACGCACCCACCTCACGCCGGCATCACCCTGCCATGGCGATACATAACGCCGCACGCACTACCGTGATCCAAGACAGCCGCCGCAAGCGCCCTCGCCACCCAGCCCTGAAAAGCGCCATGGACGAAGCCGAACGACTGCTTGAAATCGAACGACTGCACCTGTTGGATACGCCCCCGGAGCCGGTGTTCGATGCCATCGTCGCCGCCGCCCGCGCCGCGACCGGCCTGACGATGGGCCTGATCACCGTGGTGGCCGAAGACCGCCAGTGGTTCAAGGCCAACATCGGCCTTGAGGGCGTCAGCGAGACGGCTCGCGAAATTTCCTTCTGCACCCATGCCATACGCCAGGACGAGCTGTTCGAGATACCCGATGCGCGCCAGGATCCACGTTTCTCCACCAATCCGCTGGTGACAGGTGGGCCGCGCATCCGCCACTACGCTGGCATCCCCCTGGGCTCGGCGCACGGCGCACGTATCGGCACGCTGTGCCTGCTCGACCCGATGCCCGGCGTGCTGTCCCCCTCCCAGCGCGAACTGATGGTGCACCTGGCGCGGGTCACCACCCAGGTGCTGGAACAGCGCAGTACCCTGATGGCGCAGGTTGGCCAGGCGAAAGCGCTGCATCGCGAGCTGAAACGCAGCGAAGACTTCCTGGAGCGCACCAACCGCGCGGCGCGGGTGGGCGGCTGGGAGATGGACCTGGTCACCAACGAAGTGCGCTGGACCCGCGAGACCAAGCAGTTGCACGGCGTGCGCAGCAACTTTGAACCGACGCTCGACACCGCGCTGTCGTTCTATCGCGAAGACAGCCGCAACATCATCCGCGCGGCAGTGCAGCGTTGCATCGACGAAGGCACGTCCTGGGAGGTGCAGTTGCCAATGACGACCGCCGACGGGCGCGCGATCTGGACCCGGGTGGTCGGCAGCCGGCAACAGGTCGACGGCCATCCGCGCCTGGTCGGGGCCATCCAGGACATCACGGATGAGCGAGCCGCGCTCGACGCGCTGGAAGCCAGCGAAATCCGCTACCGGCGACTGTTCCACTACAGCCTGGGCCTGATCTGCACCCACACGCTGGACGGGACATTGACCTCGGTGAATCCGGCGGCGGTGCAGTCGCTGGGCTTCGAGGAAAGCCAGATGATCGGGCGCAGCCTGTGTGACCTGATGCCACCGGAAAAGCGCGAGGGCTTCAAGGCCTACCTCGCCCGGATCCAGGCAAACCACACCGACGCTGGCGTGATCGAGCTGATTGCCGCCGATGGTACGCGCCACTACTGGGCGTACCACAACGTGCTCGACAACGAAGCCAGCCCGCCCTACGTGCTGGGGCATGCGCAGGACGTCACCGCGCTGAGGATGCAGGAGCAGCAGCTGCGCGACATGTCCTTCAAGGATCCGCTCACGCAGTGCTACAACCGGCGTTACCTGCACCGGCTGGATGAACTGATTGACGAGCGCTGGGCGTGCGTGATGTTCGATCTGGACCATTTCAAGCACATCAACGACACCCAGGGCCACCGCCGTGGCGATGCCGTGCTGGTCGAGTTCGCCACCTTCCTGCGCTCGCCGCTGGGCAAGGACGAGACCGTGGTACGGCTGGGTGGCGACGAGTTCATGGTGGTGCTGGTCGCGCCCGAAAATGGCCGGTTGAGCGAACTGGAACACTGGTACCAGGACCACGCCGCGCTTTCGCCCAGCGCGTTCTCGATGGGTGCGGCCATCAACACGCCCGGCGAACCCGTGGCCGACACCATCCAGAAGGCGGACAGCCGCCTGTACCGCACCCGCGCGCGGGTACGCCGCGAGCGGCGCGAAGACCCAGCCGCACGCTGATCACGCCCTGACCGTCACCCAGGCTGGCGCGTGGTCGCTGGCCTTTTCCTGCGGTCGTACCCAGCGGTCGACGCCGGCATCCTTCAGTCGCTCCGCCAGTATCGGATTCAACAGCAGATGATCGATGCGCAGCCCACGGTCGCGCTCGGCATGTTGGCGGAAATAGTCCCAGAAGGTGTAGATCGTGGCGTCGCCGTGCACCTTTCGCAGCGCATCGGTCCAGCCCTGCGCCAGCAGCCGCTCGAAGGCATCGCGAACCTCGGGCAGGAACAGCGCATCGCGGCGCCAGGCCTTGGGGTCGTAGACGTCGGCTTCGGTGGGAATCACGTTGAAATCACCCAGCAGCAGCGCCGGGTGCGGCAGCTCGACCAGGCTGCGCGCATGCCGGATCAGGCGCGCCATCCAGCGCAGCTTGTAGTCGAACCTGGGCCCGGGCTGCGGGTTGCCGTTGGGCAGGTAGAGAGCGCCCACCACAATGCCATGCGCCGCCGCCTCCAGGTAGCGGCTCTGGGTGTCCTTGGGCTCGCCCGGCAATCGGCGGCGGCTTTCAACCGGCGTGGCCCCCCGTGCAAGAAGCGCCACCCCGTTCCAGCGCGCCTCACCCTGCCAGAGTGCACCGTAGCCGGCCCCTTCCAATGCCGCAGCGGGAAACGCGGCGTCGGTCGCCTTCAGTTCCTGCAGGGCAACCACATCCGGCGATTCCCTGTGCAGCCAGTCCAACAGCTGCGGCAGGCGTGTGCCGATGCCGTTGACGTTGAACGTCGCAATACGAAGCGTTTTGCGGCGGGACATGGCTAGAGGCTCCTCGGCGCATCGAGTGAGCGTTCACAGTGCGCGTCCGGGCATGCAGGGGCCGTGGATGCCGCGTCATGATGCGGTGCCGTCCGGTTCACGGACCGCTGCCATGTCGCGCAGCAGGCTGGTCACCCTTGAACGGTGCTGGAGCGGCCCAATGGCGGTGCGTCCGCTGCGCGCGATCTACCAGGTCGACCCCTACCTCTTCCGCGACAGCAATGGGCGCGGCTGGGGCACTCTGGATGGCATCACCGAAAAGCTGGACTACCTGCAATGGCTCGGCATCAGCCACCTGTGGCTGCTGCCGTTCTACTGCAACGCCGGCCGTGACGGTGGCTACGATGTCACCGATCACTACCGCATCGATCCACGCCTGGGTGACGAGGCGGCGTTCCAGCGCCTGGTCGATGCTGCCGCCGCACGCGGTATCGGCATCATCGTCGAGCTGGTGATGCAGCACACTGCCAGCGCCCACCCGTGGTTCGTCGCCGCGCAGCGGGGCGACCCGGCATGGCGCCACTGGTACCTGTGGAGCGACCACGTGCCCGACGACGGCCTGCAGCCGATGTTCCCGCCGATCGAGGCGTCTGCCTGGACATGAGACGCCGAGGCCGGCGCGTTCAACCGGCACATGTTCTACCGGCACGAGCCAGACCTGGAGCTGGCCCATGCGCCGGTACGCGAGGAACTGCTGCGGGTGATGACGTTCTGGATGCAGCGCGGCGTGGCCGGCTTCCGCGTGGACGCCGCTCCGTACATGGTCGAGCGCGCGCGACACGCCGACCCCCGCGACGACGGGCTGTGGCTGCTGGAGGAAATGCGCGCCACGGCAGACGCGCAGCAGCCAGGCCTGCCGCTGATCGGCGAAGCGGACGTCCCCGCGTCGCGCTACGGTGACTTCCTCTGCCAGGGCCGGCGGCTTTCGCACCTGCTGGATTTCCACCTCAACAATCATTTCTTCCTGGCCCTGGCGCGCGGCGACGCCAGCGAAGTGGCCCGGGTCATGGCCGAATACGGACCGCAGGCGCCGCCGCACACCCGCATCGCCTGGCTGCGCAACAACGATGAGCTTGACCTGGAGCAGCTGGAGCCGGAGGAGCGCGAAGCGGTGATGGAGCGCTTCGCCCCTGAGCGTGGCATGCGCATCTATGACCGTGGCATCCGTCGCCGGCTGGCGCCGATGCTGGAGGGCGACATCGCATGGCAGGGTATGGCTTGGGCGGCATTGCTGTCGCTGGGCCAGGTACCGGTGATCCGCTATGGCGAAGAGATCGGCCTCGGTGACTGCCTGGAGCTGCCAGAGCGCAATGCCGTGCGCATGCCGATGCACTGGCACGGTGGACCAGCGGCGGGGTTTACCGATCAACCGCGGCATGCCTGGCGCGCACCACCGGCAGACGGCCCGTACGGTTACCGCACGGTGAACGTCGAGGCGCAACGCGCGACGCCAGGTTCACTGCTGCTGCGGGTGCGCGAGCTGCTGCAGCAGCGCAATGCACATCCCGTGCTGCAGCAGGGTCCTCACACGCTCGACCCGCCATCTCCCGCGCTGCTGATACTCCGCTACGGTGAGGCACCCCATCAGGCGCTGGCACTGATCAACTTCGGCGACGAGCCGGTCGAGGTGGACGTGCCCCTGCGCGGTCCGTTGAACACGCTGGTTGGCCGCGGCGCCAAGCTGCAGGATCGCCGCTGTTACCTGCAGGGCCATGGCTATACGTGGCTGGCCGCCGAGGGTGCCTGAGTGCGCAGCGCAGGCAGTACGTGCTCGGCGAAATCATCGATGAAGCGTTCCTGCTCGCGGTTCACGTTGTGCAGGTAGATGCGATCGAAGCCCAGTGACTGCAGTTCCTGCAGCCAGGCCCGATGCTGGCCGAGGTCTGCCGAGACATGCACGTGCTGGCGCACCACCTCGGCGCTGACCGATCGGGCCTGTGCTTCGAACTGTTCGGGCTGGTCCAGGCCTTCGGCCAGTTCCGGTGGCAGCACGTTGGCGCTCCATTGCTCCATCGCACCTTCCAGCGCCGCCTGTTCGGCGCGCGCGTAGGACAGCTTGGCCTGCAGGTACATCGGCTTGCCCCTGCCACCGCCTGCCTCGAACGCTGCCACCACACGCTGTAACTGCGCCAGCGGTTGGCTGATGGTGATCAGGCCATCGGCCCAGCCCCCCATCCAACGTGCAGTCTCCTCCGTGACCGCTGCACCCAGCAGCGGCAGGGGAAGCGCCGGTCGGCTGTACAGTCGCGCCTGGCGCACCTGGAAGCCACCGCTGTGGTCGACTCGCTCGCCACCCCACAGTCGCCGCATCACCTCGGCCGCATCGCGCAGTGCCTTCTGCCGCTCTCGCTTGGCTGGCCACGGCTGGCCGGTGATGCGCTCGTTCAGGGCCTCGCCGGTGCCCAGCGCCAGCCAGATCCGGCCCGGCGCCAACTGCTCCAGCGTCGCCGCTGCCTGTGCCACCAAGGCCGGGTGCTGGCGCAGCATCGGGCAGGTCACCATGCCCAGGGTCAACGCGCTCTGCACCGCCAGCGCGCCGGCCCATACCCAGCTGTGGCCGGACTGCCCTTGCGCGGTCGTCCACGGGTGGAAGTGGTCCGAGCACATCAAAGCCTCGAATCCCGCCTGTTCGGCGCGCAGTGCCAGGCCCAGCAAAGTGGCGGGCGGGAACTGCTCATGCGATGCGTGGTAGCCGATGGTCATCACGGATTCCGTGCGGGGACTGGACACGATGGCAACACCCGCCGGGCTAAAACGGCGTCATGGAAACGAACGCTTCCTGCATCGGGCATCGACGCTGGGCTATCGCCGAAGGCTACATTCCAGCCTGGAGCAACGGCCCGTCACCGGAGATGCAGAGTCACGAAACCTGCTGTGTCCTCAATGCCGGCAACGAGGACGCGCATGTCACCCTGACCCTCTACTTCGAAGACCGAGATCCCGTGGGCCCCTACCGGGTCACCGTGCCGGCACGACGCACTTGTCACCTGCGCTTCAATGACCTGCAGGATCCGGCGCCGGTACCGCGCGGCACCGGCTTCGCTACCCTCGTCGAATCCGACCAGCCGATCATCGTGCAGCACACGCGACTGGATTCGCGTCAACCGGCCAACAGCATCATGACCACCATCGCCCATCCGCTGTGAAGTCCTGCGCGCACACATCCACGCGGCAACGACACCGCGCCCTCCGGCCGTTTACCGCCATGGCGGGAGACTGGCCCCGGTTTCCTTCCGGAGAGTGACGATGGCCCTGCCCGACTACCCACGCCCGCCCTTCCCCGCCCAACAGCAATCCTTCCCCGGCAAGACCGCGCAGATGCAGCCCCGGCCGGACCACGGCGAGGACAGCTACCGCGGGCATGGACTGCTGCAGGGCAAGAAGGCACTGATCACTGGCGGTGACAGCGGCATCGGCGCGGCGGTGGCGATCGCGTTCGCGCGCGAAAGCGCCGACGTTGCCATCGCATTCCTCGATGGAGAGCAGGACGACGCCCGCCATGTGCAGCAGCAGATCGAACAGGCCGGGCGCAAGGCCGTGCTGGTGCCCTGTGACATCAGCGACCCGGCGCAGGCGCGCTCGCTCGTAGACCGCGTGGCCAGCGAGCTTGACGGCCTCGACATCCTGGTCAACAACGCGGCCTACCAACGCTACTACGAGCATTTCGACGACATCACCCTGGATGACTGGAAGCGGACGTTCGATACCAACGTGCATGCCGTGTTCAATCTGACCCGGCTGTGCGTGCCACATCTTCGCGGTGGCGGCGCGATCATCAACACGGCGTCGGTCAACTCCAAGCGGCCGACGCCGAACATCCTTCCCTATTCTGCAACCAAGGGTGCCGTCGCCAACCTGACGCTGGGGCTGGCCGGCCTGCTGGCCGAACATCAGATCCGCGTCAATGCCGTGCTACCCGGCCCGATCTGGACGCCGTTCATTCCCGCTGGCATGGCCGCCGAAGAGGTCGAACAGTTCGGCGCGCAGACGCCGTTCGGCCGCCCCGGACAGCCGGCCGAGCTGGCCTCAGCCTATGTGATGCTGGCTTCGGACAGCGCCAGCTATACCTCCGGCGCACTGCTGACCATCTCCGGCGGCGCGGCAACACTGTGACCCCTCATGGCCGGATTGCCCGCCTGGATCCAGGATTGGCTGACCGTGGTTGTGCCGGTGGCCGAGGTGCTGGCCATCCTCGGCGTCGCGTGGGTGATGGTGCGCGCGCTGGCGTGGCTGCTGGTGCAGGCCCGGCAGCGCGGCAGGCTGGCTCCAGAGCTTCATGTGGGCCTGCGCCGCGGCGGTGCATTGCTGCTGTATCTGGCGGCCGCGCTGCTGATACTGGAGCGGCTGGGCGTTTCGCGCTCGGTGCTGTGGACCGCGCTGACCGGGTTCATGGCGGTCGGTGCGGTGGCGTTCTTTGCAGCGTGGAGCGTGTTGTCCAACCTGTTCTGTTCGTTCCTGATCGTGGCTACGCGCCCGTTCCGCATCAATGACACCATCGAAGTGCTGGAAAGCGTGGACAAGCCGGGCTTGTGCGGTCAGGTGGTTGACATCAACCTGATCTACACCACGCTGAGTGATCGTGGCGAAGGCGCGCGCGGTTGCCTGCTGCGCGTGCCCAACTCGTTGTTCTTCCAGCGCATCACCCGGCACTGGGGTGACGGCGGCTATTCTCAGCTGCCGGGAAGCGTGCCGATCAAAGGCAAGGTGCGCTGAGTAGCTGTAGAGCCGAGCCAATGCTCGGCTTGCTGCGCGCAGCGCTCGGTACGGCGCGACCTGAACGGAGTGCAGCCGAGCGCGGGCTCGGCTCTACAGGTGCATAGCGGGCGGCCCTATTCCGCCGTCAATGCCTGGATAGGGTCCAGCTGTGCAGCACTGTGTGCCGGGAAGCAGCCGAAGCCCAGCCCGATCACAGACCAACACATCAACGCGGCCAGCACCAGATAGGTACCCATGCGCCGCTTGACGCTACAGGAACTCCGCCATGCGCTGCAGCTCGTCGTCCAGCGCGCCACCAAACACCTTGTCGCGGGCCAGCGACTTGCCGGCATAACCCACGTTCGACACCAACTCACCCTCGCGCACGCTGAGATTGGCCCAGCCCACCACCTGGTCGTGCCACAACACCGGCAGTGCGTAGTAGCCATACTGGCGCTTCGGTGCAGGCGTGTAGGCCTCGAACTTGTACACCCATCCCCACAGCAGCTCGAAGCGACGGCGGTCCCACACCACCGGGTCGAACGGCGCCAGCAGGCGCACCTGTTCGTCCGGTGCATAGCGGCGCGAACGCGGATTCTCGTCCGCCGGCCAGTACCAGGTGGTGCCCTCCAGCGTGCAGCTGGCCAGCTGCTGCTTGGCCAGCGCCAAAGCCTTGCGGGTCTGCTCGGCCAGATGCGGTGCACCATAGCCCAGCAGGCGCACCAGATAGGTCAGGCTGGCCGACGGCAGCGGCGCGTACTTGCGCACCACCAGGTCGATCAGGGCGGCGGCGCGCTCGACCTGCGCTTGTTCGCTGGCGTCCGGCTCGGCGTGCTCGGCCACTGCATAGATGCGGGTGCCACTATCGCGCCGCTGCACCCGCAGCAGGCCACGGTAGTGCATGCCGTCAAGCAGATGCGTGCTTGCGTTGCTGGTGCCGCCCCAGTAATTGGTCACCCGCCCATGCGCGAACGCCTGGTCCACCTCACGCGGGTGCACGCTGCCGCGCTCGCGCACGAAGGCCAGCACGTCGGCGGCGCGGCGTTGGGTCTCGGCGTCCCATTCGCGCTTGGACACGCGCGGGTGCATCAGTGCCAGATGCTCGCGCGGCAGGAAGCCGTAGTTCACCAGGCAATCCTCTTCCACCGGCAGGCGGGTATACCGGCGCTCAAGATCGCCTGCGCGATAGTCCTTCACCCGGTGCCGCAGGGTCAGGTCCTGCGCGCGCGCCGGTGCCCTGATCGGGTCGGCCTGCACGAAGCCCAACCGTCGTATCGCGGTCAGCAGCGTGGTCGGCTTGAACAGGGTGCGCGCCACCGCGTAGCGGCGAAGGTCATCGAGAGTGGGCGTGGCAGGCATGGCCGCATTGTAGAGCCACGCCATGCGTGGATGGGGTCACGGCAATCCGTCCCCGTCGTCCGCATCCAACAACTGCAACGACCCGATTACCAGCGCCCGCATGCCCTGCTTGAACTCGGTGATGACCTGCCCCTCCTCGTCATCCGCAATCGCGTAGATGGTGTCGGCGCCGGCGATGCAGTAGAACGCGATCGTGGCCAGCAGCCAGCGCGCCTTGTCCACCGGCAGGCCGAACACCTCGGCCACGTGTGCCTGGTGCGAGGCGATCTTTTCCAGCATCGGCGCGGTCGCCACCGTGCGCCGCAGCAGGTACGGGGGCAGCCCGGGATGCGCCTTCACCACCTCGCACAGTGACTCCACGAACACCGTCAGGTAGCCCTGCAGGCCACCCGCCGCATCGGCCGAGGCGCGGGGGATCTGCCAGCGCTGGAACACGGCTTCGGCCACCAGCCGCTTCAACGCCTCCAGGTTGGCCACGCGCTTGTACAGCGCCGCCTGGGTCACCGCCAGTTCGGCGGCCACGTTGGCCATGGTCAGGTTGGGCAGGCCCAGACGGATGCCGATGTCGGCCAGGCGCTCCGGGGTGATGGTGGGCGGGCGGCCACGGGTCGGCGCCGTTGGATCGGGGTGCGTGCTCATACGGTGCGTGTTCATACCCTGCCGAGGGTGCCAGCAAAGGGACCCTCTTGTCCGCTTCGGTATATTTAGTTTAATTTACTCAACTAATTCGGAATGCGTCTGGTTCGCACTCATGGCGCCGCCCGGATCGAGCCCCGTGGCTCACTTTCCGCCAGGTCCCCACCCAGCCAACAACCCTGCGCTGCGCCCCTCTTCCCGTGCGTGCCGATGGCCGCGCGCGAGGCGCGCTCGCCCTCGCGATTCACAGGACCCTGGCATGACCGTGTACCCCTTCTCCTCTCCACAAATCCGAGCTGCCGCCGCGTCCTGCAGCCAGCCACTCCCACACGGCCTGGCGCGGCGCTACCGCGCATCGGCGCTCGCGCTTGGCCTGATGGCATCGTGCGCCGCGCTGGCCGAAACCGCGCCGTCCACCCTGCCCTCGGTGCAGGTGCAGGAACAGCGCCGCGTGACCGGCGACTATGCCGGCGGTCAGGTGGCCGCCGGCGGCCGTATCGGCCTGCTCGGCGACAAGGATTTCATGGACACGCCGTTCAGTACGGTCAGCTATACCGAGTCCTTCATCCGCGACCGCCAGGCCAAGGACCTGACCGACGTCATCGCCGCCACCGACCCCACGGTGTTCAGCAACGGCGTCACCGGTGCGTGGAGCGAGAACTACGCGATCCGAGGCTTTGCCTCCAACACCAGCGACACCACCTTCAATGGCCTCAGCGGCATGGCGCCCTACTACCGCACCTCGCCGGAAATGTTCGAGCGCATCGAAGTGCTGAAGGGCCCCTCCGCGCTGCTCAACGGCATGCCGCCGGGTGGTTCGGTCGGTGGCAGCGTCAACCTGGTCCCCAAGCGCGCAAGCGAGCAACCGCTGCTGCGGGTCAGCGCCAACTTCGCCTCCGATGCGCAGTTCGGCACCCATGTGGACATGGGCCGTCGCCTCGGCGCCGACAAACAGTTCGGCATCCGCTTCAACGGCGCGTACCGTGATGGCGATGGCGCGGTCGGCAAGCAGCGCAAGAAGGTGCAGCTCGGTTCGCTGGCACTGGACTGGCGCGGCGAACGTGCGCGGCTGTCGGCCGATCTGTACAGCGCCGACGACCGCGTGGACGGCCCCGCGCGTGGCGTCGGTCTGGCACCCGGCGTCGCCATTCCGCGGCCGCCACGCGGCGATACGCTGATCAACCCGGACTGGGCCTACGTGGACAGCCAGGACAAGGGCGCGATGCTGCGCGGCGAGCTGGACATCAACGATAGCCTGATGGCCTATCTGGCCTACGGCACCAGCAAGACCGACTACCGCTACAACGGTTCGATCAGCGCGCAGATCCTCAATCCAGCTGGCGACTTCACCACGGTGATCGGCCAGCTCGCCTTCAATATCAAGAAGCAATCCGCAGATGCTGGTCTGCGTGGCAGTTTCCGCACCGGCGCTGTCGGCCACCAGTGGGCCGCCAACGTGACCCACTACCAGCACACCCAGAACGACTACGGCCGGCGCAGCGTACCCGGCTGGGACTGGACCACCAATCTGTACAACCCGGTATGGGGCCCGGCCGCGCCGTTCGTGGCACCGCACATCTCGCATACCGAACTGCGGCTGGACAGCCTCGGCGTCGCCGACACGCTGGCCTTCGCCGATGATCGCGTGCAGTTGACGCTGGGTATACGCCGTCAGCAGGTGGTCAGCGAAACCTTCAACGTGGCCAGCGGCGCACGCACCTCACGCTACGACGAGAGCGCCACCACCCCGGCTGCGGCGCTCCTGCTGAAGGCCACCGACACGATCTCCCTCTACACCAACTACATCGAAGGCCTTAGCCAGGGCGCCACCGCGCCGATGACCGCCGCCAATGCCGGCGATGTGTTCGCACCGTTCCGCACCAAGCAGAAGGAGCTGGGCGTGAAGCTGGACCTGGGCACCTTCGCGCACACCTTCAGCGTGTATGAAATCAAGCGACCGAGCAGCTACACCGACCCGGTCACGAATATCTTCTCGTTTGGCGGCGAGCAACGTAACCGGGGTGTGGAATGGGGCTTCTTCGGTGCACCGATGGACGGCGTGCGCCTGCTCGGTGGCATGGCCTATGTACAGCCGAAGCTGACCCGGACGGCTGGCGGCGTGAATGAAGGCCGCATGGCCACGGCAAATGCGCAGCGGCAGGCCAAACTCGGTGTGGAATGGGATGTGCCCGCGCTGGAAGGCCTGACCCTCACCGGCACTGCCACGGCGATGTCGAAGCAGTACATCAGTGCCGACAACCGCCTGTCGGTGCCTGGGCGGACGTTGTTCGATGTCGGCGCGCGCTACAGCACCACACTGGCCGGCAGGCCGCTGGCGCTGCGCGCCACCGTCAACAACGTGACCAACAAGGCGTATTGGGGCATGCCGTTGTTGTCGAGCCTGGCGCTGGGTGCACCGAGGACGGTGCTGCTGTCGGCAACGATGGATTTCTAAGCTGGCGTGGAACCCCTGTAGAGCCGAGCATAGGCTCGGCTCTACAGGTCGTCAGGCAATCCGCGAACGGCATCCACGCATGGCGTGGATCTACGTGTCATTCCGGATGCAGGCGATAGATGGCGTGGCTGGTCAACGCCAATGCCGCCAGCTTCAGCCCTTCCATTACGCGATCACCCACGTACTGTTCCGGGCCGCCATTCTGGCGGGCGCGTTCGGCCGCCAGCAGGATCTCCTGCACCACACGCAGCCCGGCCAGCGCACCGTCGGCGTCGGCCAACGCCAGGCACCGGCCCGGCAGCTGGTGGCGCTCGGGCCAAGGCTGGCCGTCAGAAGCCGCGCCCAGCCCGATGCTGTGCAGCAGGGCCGTCAGGTTGTTGGGATCGGGCGGGATGTCGTGCCCCTCATCGGCATTGGCCGGGGCGCGCTGATGGGGGAACTCCGATGCGTTCATGGCAGGTCTCTGTGCAAGGCATGCGGGACCACCGCCCTTAACAAAGGCGGCGGACGGTACGTGTGTGGAAACCGGTAGCTAAGCGTCATTACCCGGTGGGTTCGCTTGCGCGCACCCCACGTACCGCCCGCCATAGAACGCGAACGGAATGCCAGCCGGCGCCGCGCAAGGCGACGCCGGCTGGCAAGCGTAAACAACGCATAGCTAAACGGGTTTCCACACCCGGCCACCCTTTTTCGGTGGCAATCCATCATGTGCCCAGCGGGGTGGCAGGCGCCAACAACCCAAGTGCAAAGACAGCAACGTTCACGCAGTGGCAGCATTGTCGCATATCGACAATCGCGCCGAAAATTCAATAACTTGCAGCATGCCGATGGCGGCATGCTTCACCCGCATCGGCACCGCGCGTTCCTTGACCGCATCCGGCATTCAGGACATGCCACATGCCAGTTCCGACATTACGCAAGCAGATGGGCAACCAATGCCAGCACCGCCAGATGCCCAACGTAGTACCCATAGAACGCCCAACGCCAGCGCGGCAGTTGCCTCGGCACCCGCGTCGCCAGCACGACCATAGGAACAGCCAGCAATGCCCAGCCGTTGTGGTTGGCCCAGCACACCGCTGCGAGCCCGACCAGCAACAGCCACCACGCGCGATGCCGGAACGCGATCCATCCCAGCAGCACGCAGCCGACACCCGCCCACTGGTAATCCACGAACATCGGCAGCACGCCGGCAGCCAGCAACAGCAGAACGGGCCGATGGTTCGCCAGCGCATGAACGGCCACGACCGCCAAAGTGAAGGTAAGCAGGATGTTGAGCGGCAGCCAGGAACCAAACGCGAATGCGTGCAATGGCTGCGCGATCAGCCCCCACAACGCGAGCCGGCGTATCGATTTGCGCAGGTCGGCCCCGGGCTGGGCCAGGTTGCAGGCCATCACCAGCGCGAACAGCGGGAAGGCAATGCGCCCCAGTTCGCTGACCACCGGTAGGTAGCCGCCAAAGACCACCTTGGCCACGTGATCACCGGTCATGGCCAGCAGCGCGATCCACTTCAACAGCTCGCGCGCGCCGCTGCCGAGGCTGAGGTTGAACGTGGACGTCCCGGTCGTGGTCGCTTGCATCGCGGAAGCTTATGCGCATCGGCCAGCGCATTTCCAGCGCCGCGCAGGAGCCCGCCACTGCAAGCCGTAGATGGCGGCGCTATGCTGGCCGACCCTGCTTGTGAGGCCCCCGCCATGCGCACCCTGTACCCCGCCATCGAGCCCTACCGCGAGTTCACCCTGAAGGTGAGCGATCTGCACACGCTGCACATCGAAGAGTGCGGCACGCCGGAGGGCATTCCGGTGGTGTACCTGCACGGCGGCCCAGGCGCCGGCATTTCACCCACCCATCGCCGCTTCTTCGATCCGGCCCGCTACCGCATCGTGCTGATCGACCAGCGTGGCAGCGGACGCTCGACGCCGTTCGGCGAGCTGCGCGACAACACCACGCAGGACCTGGTGGCGGACATCGAAAAGGTGCGCGAGCGCCTGGGCATCGAGCGTTGGCTGGTCTATGGCGGCTCCTGGGGGTCGACCCTGTCACTGGCCTATGCGCAGGCGCATCCCGAGCGCGCCACCGGCCTGATCGTGCGCGGCGTATTCCTCGGCCGCGAAATGGAGAACCGCTGGTTCGCCGAGGCCGATGGGGGTGCGCGCTGGATCTTCCCGGAGCGCTGGGACCGCTATGAGGCCTACATTCCAGAGGCCGAGCGTGGTGACATGATCGCAGCCTACTGGTCGCGGCTGGACAGCGCGGACGAGACGACCCGCATCGAAGCCGCGCAGGCCTGGCTGGGCTGGGAAGACAACGCCGCCACCCTGCAGCACGACGTGGATGCGCAATCCACCGATGATCCGCTGGATACGCTGGCCAAGGCTCGTATTGAAGCGCACTACTTCCGCAACGGCATCTTCCTGGAACCTGACCAGCTGCTGCGCGATATCGATCGCATCCGCCACCTGCCCGGCGTGATCGTGCAGGGGCGCTACGACATCATCTGCCCGCCGCGCAGCGCCTGGGACCTGGCCAAGGCCTGGCCGGAAGCGCGGCTGGAGATGGTGACCTCCGGCCACAGCGCGAACGAGCCGGCCACGGTGGATGCGCTGGTGCGGGCGACGGATGCCTTTGCCGACCGTTTCTGAGCAGATGGTAGTGCCGGCCGCTGGCCGGCATCCCACCGTTCGAGGGTGGCGTCGACTCCGCGCAATCGCTGCTGCGCGGCCAGGTGAATGGCCACCCACCGGCAACGGGCCACGGCCCCATTTTTCGCAGCCCGCTTACAGCTCCGCGCAGAAGATCCGGCGGTGACCACCGCACCGGTGGTTCGCCCTTTCCCCAGGAGCACGCCATGACCGGTTATCGCTGCCTTCCCATCGCTCTCTCGCTATCTGCGGGCCTGCTGCTGGGCGCCTGTTCCAATCCCCAGGAGGCCAGCAAGGCCACCGCCGCCGAGGACGTGACAGAAGTAAGGCTCATCCCTGCCTACGAATCGCTGGACAAGGACAAGGACGGCATCGTCACGCTGGCCGAGGTGGATGCCGTGGCACCGGACTGGGCCGAACGACTGCACGCCTGCGACACCGACCGCAACAAGACGCTGAGCCGCGGCGAGTACGACGTGTGCAAGCAGACCAGCGCTTCGCATTGATCCATCATTGAGCCCTCGACTGACGCTGCGCATGCCGGCTATACCAAGGTATAGCCGGGCTAACCCACGAGCCTCTAGGCCCGTCCCATTCAGGGGCGGACAATAGCGCCACTGGCCAGGGCAATCCTGCCCGGCACCCTCCCTCATGGAGACGCAGATGGACCCCGACCCTGCCGGGCGCACCGCGCCCCGGATGACCGCTTGTTGCCTGTTCCTGGCGCCTGCCCGCCGGTTCCTGCCTGCCTGAGTGACGGGGGACCGCCAGGCGCCCCCTGCCTGGAGATCGCCCCATGTCCTACAAGATCCTCTACATCACCCTGCGCCGCCTGATTGGCGAGCGCGATGTTGCCGCCCTGCGCAGCCAGCTGCTGCAGCACGGCCCGGTCATGTTCGCCCGTTCGCTGTCACTCGGTTCGCCACGCGTGGTGGCCGACGCGCTGTCGCTGCTGCCGATCAGCGAGCGCATCACCGTGCTGCGCCACCTGCCCTATCCCCTGCGCGATGCAATGAAGCCGCTGTGCGTCGGCGGCAGCCAGCGCCTGCACATGCAGCCGTGGTCGCCGGCAGTGCTGGCGATGCGCCACGCCTGATCTGCCTCACCCATTCCGTTCGTGTTCCGGCTGCGGCCGGCTCTGACATTCGAGGAGCGTCCCATGAGCCTGCTCAATGCCTGGTTCAACGCCTTCCTGCGCAGCCGTCGCGCAGGCAACCTGTTCCGCCGCCGCGCGATGCCCGAAGCCGGGTTTGGCCCGGGCAGCGCCGAAGCGGCGCCGTTCGCGCTTACCACCGGCCTGGTCACCCTTGCCCAGCAGGATGAAACGCAGCTGCTGGCCACCTTGGAATCGCATGCCGATGGCCTCAGCCCGCATGAGGCCGAGGAGCGACTGGCCACGCTCGGCCCCAACGAGGTGGATCACGAAAAGCCGCTGCCGTGGTGGCGCCATCTGTGGCAGTGCTACCGCAATCCGTTCAACCTGCTGCTGACCGTGCTGGCGGCGGTGTCCTGGCTGACCGAGGACATCAAGGCGACGATCGTGATTGGCGCGATGGTGCTGTTGTCGACGCTGATCCGCTTCGTGCAGGAAGGTCGCTCGAACCGCGCCGCCGAGCGGCTGAAGGCATTGGTCGGCAATACCGCACGCGTGCTGCGCCGCAATCCGGGCACCGAGGCTGCGGATGTGGCCGACCAGTACTTCGGCGCGCACCTGCACAGCCGGCGCCCGGCGCGCCTGCTGGACCTGCCGATCCGCGAACTGGTGCCCGGTGACCACATCGTGCTGTCGGCCGGCGACATGATTCCAGCCGATTGCCGCGTGCTGACCGCCAAGGACCTGTTCGTCGCTCAGGCAGCGATGACCGGCGAATCGCTGCCGGTGGAAAAGTTCGCATACCCCGGCGATGGCCTGGCTGGCCTGCTGGAACAGCACAACTTACTGTTCATGGGCACCAACGTGGTGTCCGGCACCGCCGCTGCCGTGGTGCTGGCCACCGGCAACCGCACCTACTTCGGCACGCTGGCCCAGCGCAGCACCGCCACCGACCATGCGCCCACCGCGTTCCAAGCCGGCGTCAACAGTGTCAGCTGGCTGCTGATCCGCTTCGCGCTGGTGATGGTGCCGTTCGTGCTGCTGATCAACGGCTGGACCAAGGGCGACTGGACCGAGGCGTTCCTGTTCGCGCTGTCGGTGGCGGTGGGCTTGACGCCGGAAATGCTGCCGATGATCGTCACCTCCACCCTGGCCAAGGGTGCGGTGCTGCTGTCGCGGCGCAAGGTGATCGTCAAGCGCCTGGATGCCATCCAGAACTTCGGCGCGATGGAAGTGCTTTGCACCGACAAGACCGGCACCCTCACCCAGGACAGGATCGCGCTGGAGCGCCACACCGATGTGTTCGGCCACGATTCGGAAGACGTACTGAAGTTCGCTTACCTCAACAGTCACTTCCAGACCGGCCTGATCAACCTGCTCGACCGTGCAGTACTGGAACACGTGGAGCTGCAGAGTTCGCTGCGGCTGTCGCAGGACTACCACAAGGTGGATGAGATCCCGTTCGACTTCGAGCGCCGCCGCATGTCGGTGGTGGTCTCCGAGCGCGAGGACCACCACGAGCTGATCTGCAAGGGGGCGGTAGAAGAGATGCTGGCGGTGTGCAGCACCGTGCGCGAGAACGGCCAGGACATGCCACTGGACGAGCACCGCCTGGCCCGCGTGCGGCAGACCACCGAGGAACTGAACGAACAGGGCCTGCGCGTGGTGGCGGTGGCGATGAAGGAGACCGCCGCGAGCCAGACCACCTATTCGCAGGCCGACGAATGTGGCCTGACCCTGGTCGGCTACGTCGCCTTCCTGGACCCGCCGAAGGAATCGGCAGCGCAGGCGCTGCAGGCGCTGGCCGCGCATGGCGTGGAGGTCAAGGTGTTCACCGGCGACAACGAACTGGTGACCGCCCGTGTCTGCGCACAGGTGGGGCTGGACGCGGACACCATACTGACCGGCCCGCAGATCGAGCGCATGGATGATGGCGCGCTGTCGCGGGCGCTGCACCACCATCGCGTGTTTGCCCGGCTGACGCCGCTGCACAAGGAGCGGCTGGTACGCGAGCTGCGTGCGCAGGGCAAGGTGGTCGGCTTCCTCGGCGACGGCATCAACGATGCACCGGCGCTGCGCGCGGCCGACATCGGCATCAGCGTGGACAGCGCGGTGGACATCGCCAAGGAGGCGGCCGACATCATCCTGCTGGAAAAGAACCTGATGGTTCTGGAGGAAGGTGTCATCCAGGGCCGGCGCACGTTCAACAACATGCTGAAGTACATCCGCATGACCGCCAGCTCCAACTTCGGCAACGTGTTCTCGGTGCTGGTAGCCTCGGCCTTCCTGCCGTTCCTACCGATGCTGCCGCTGCAGCTGCTGGTGCAGAACCTGCTGTACGACATCTCGCAGATCGCCATTCCGTTCGACAACGTGGACGAGGAACTGGTGCGCAAGCCGCTGAAGTGGAACCCGGCGGACATCGGCCGCTTCATGGTGTTCTTCGGGCCGATCAGCTCGATCTTCGACCTGACCTGCTTCGCGCTGATGTGGTACGTGTTCGATGCGCGCACCGCCGGCGACCAGAGCCTGTTCCAGTCCGGCTGGTTCGTGGTCGGCCTGCTGACCCAGACCCTGATCGTGCACATGATCCGTACGCCGAAGGTGCCGTTCCTGCAGAGCATCGCCGCGCCGCCACTGCTGCTGATGACCGGCCTGATCATGGCCATTGGCGTGGCCCTGCCGATGAGCCCGCTGGCCGGCTACTTCAAGCTGCAGGCGCTGCCGGCCGGCTACTGGCCGTTCCTGGTGGCGATCCTGTTCGGCTATGCGGTGCTGACCACCGCGCTGAAGAAGTTCTACATCCGCCGGTACGGCTGGCAGTAAACGCCCGCCGCTTGTCCAGGGAGAAACACAATGGACATCAATCCCAACCTGCCGGCCTTCAACGCCGGCGCGACCTTGAGCTCGCTGATCAGCCTGTCGGTGGCGTTCGTGCTGGGCACGGTCATCGGCCTGGAGCGGCAGCTGCGCCAGCGCACCGCAGGCCTGCGCACCAACACGCTGGTGGCGGTGGGCGCGGCAGTGTTCGTCGATCTGGCCGTGCGCTTCCATGACCTGTACGGTGGTTCACCCTCGCCGCTGCATGTGGTGGCCTATGTGATCTCCGGCGTCGGCTTCCTCGGCGCCGGTGCGATCATGAAGGACGGCGCCCAGGTGTCCGGCCTGAACACCGCCGCCACCCTGTGGGGCTCGGCGGCGGTGGGTGCGTGTGCCGGTATCAAGCTGCTGCCCGAAGCGGTGCTGGCGGCAGTGTTCGTGCTGGCCGCGAACACCCTGCTGCGGCCGGTGGTGAACCACATCCAGCGGCAGCCGCTGCCGGAAGCGTTCAGCGAGGCGACCTATGCGATCAACGTGGTCTGCCAGCGCGAGCAGCAGGCCGAGGTGCTGGACCGGTTGTTGCTGCTGCTTGAGCAGGCGCAGTACCCGGTGCGCGCGGTGGACCAGCGGCCATTCGGCGAGCGTGACGTGGAGATCGAAGCGGTGCTGGCGGCAGTGTTCGTGCTGGCCGCGAACACCCTGCTGCGGCCGGTGGTGAACCACATCCAGCGGC
>NZ_JAPTFO010000069.1:0-21809 GCF_030985515.1 Stenotrophomonas sp. Sm10 | reverse complement strand
CTCCCCTGCCCCGCACCCCATCCACGACGCGCCTGCGAATGGCCCTGCGCTCGACCCGAACACCCTCATCGCCCTGCTGCATAGCATCGGCTCCGGCGCCGCCTCCGATGGCCAGCCGTGGCCGGAACGCCACCAGATGCCGGGCCGCCGCATCGCACTGGCGGATACCGATTGCTCGCTCGCGGGCCTTCGGGTGGTGCTGGAGATCCTGCTGGCCGCGCAGCGCGCCCGCGAAAATGGCGAGCTGGAGCAGTACGTTGGCCCGCGCGTGATGGAGGGGCTGATCATGGCCGGAATCGGCCTTACCGCACACGCCAGTACCCGACTGCATCCGGAGGGTTGAGTGGCGTGGTGCCGCTGGGCGGCCACCGCGCTCTGTCTTGTGGTGGTGGTTGCGGCACAGACGCAGTGGCTGGCACCGCCCAAGCCCTCGCCTATCGGTTTCCACAGCATCCCCGGCGATCGCTTTCTGCAGTTGCGCCGCCAAGCCATGCAGTTCGTGGAGGCTCGGCCACGACAGGGCTTCCAGTTCGTCGAGCGGCATCGAGATGCCGAGTTCCAGGTTCATTGCCGAGGCATACCCGTGCTGTGGCTGGAGAGGCGCCCGCAACATCTGCTGTTGCAGGCCTCACTGGACGCGAAGCAGCGGGCGCCTGCCGTTGTGCGGTTGCGGGCGCTCCTCCAATGGCAGTTGGAGCCGTTGGATTACCTGGAGCAGGTACTGGCTGGCGTGCCGGAACCAGTTCTGTTGGATCGGGTGCTGCAGATTCTTGCCAGTGATGTGCCTGATGGGGCGCGATGTGGCGTGCCGTAGTCGAGCATGGCCCGACTCTACTGGGCTGCGGGAGCGAGGGTTCAGGCTCCAGCCCTGCCGCTCGTCACCTGCGCGACAGGCATTGGCCCAGTGATCATGCGGGTCACCTCCCTGCATCGATCCAGCCCGCATCGCGCGCATGCGCTAGATCTTCTGGCGTATCGATATCCAGGCCCAGTTCCGGCGCCTGTAGGACATGCACCATATCGACAGGAAGTTGCCGCAGGCGCGCTCCAAAGCCGCGGTCACCGGTTGCACGCGCAGAGTTGAACCATGCACGCGGCACTACCGCGGGAATGCCAAGCGCATCTCCATGACGGGTGCCTGCGCACCCTGACGCCGAGGCGCGGGCACCGGAAAGCAGCGCCTGCAGATGCGAGCGCTCGATTGCGGGCTGGTCGCATGCCACGACCATCACCGCGGTCACGGTGGGCAGCAGGTGTGCGCCGGCAACCTGCAGACTGCTCGCCAGGCCGCGTTCCCAGTGGTGGTTGGTTACCGGAGTGGCCTCCAGCCCAGCAACGCTGGATGTCACGGCCTCTGCGTTCGCGCCCACCACGACCAGTACCTGCGCAGGCACGAGCTCGCGCGTCAACCGCACCACGCGATGTACCAGGGTCTCGCCCTGCCGGGTCAGAAGCTGCTTGGGCTGGCCAAGTCGGGTGCTCCCGCCGGCAGCCAGCACCACGACCGCATGCGCGTCAGTCATCTGCCGTGCGCGCTTCGCCATTGCTGCAGCTGCGCGGCGATGCTGAGCGAAATCGCCTCTGGTCCTCGGCCGCCGATGTCCAGGCCGACCGGTGATCGAAGTCTCGGGGACAGGAGTTGGCGCTGATCCGGTGTCAGCAGCTTGAACAGGTCCTCGCGCCTTCGCCGCGGACCCAGCAGTCCAATGAACGCGACTTTGGTATCAGCCAGGGCCACCAGCGCCTCCCGGTCTAGTTCGAAATCGTGATGCATCACCAGTGCCGCGTCGCACGGGTCGCCATGAAGGGCCTCGGCCGGGCTGGCCTGAAGATGCGCATCCGCGCCCTGCCCGGCTGAGGCCCAGCGCGCTCGCCGTTCGGCCACGCTGACCCGCCACCCCAGGCCGCGCAGCAACGGAACCAGGAAGGGCGTTTCGGGACCGCCCCCCAACACCAGGGCCCGCGGAAGCCGGGGCAACGGCAGACGCCAAGCACCCTCGCCAAAGGGCTGCGTACCCTCCATCGGATGCAGCTGCCACGCCTGCTCGTGATTGCCGGCACGGAAAATGACCTGCCCCGACGTGCGCAGGTCGCGCTGGAGTGACACACCCTCGCGCAACCAAGCCTCGATGACGTCGTCGATGCCTGCCATGGCACGCAATGGCAGGAGCGCAATCCGCAGCCGGCCGCGGCACCCGAGCGCAGACCCACTCAACAGGTCGTCGTCACTGCGGGTGTCGATCTCGATCCAGTCGACCCGCCCTGCCGCGCTCACCTGCTCCGCGCGTCGCGCGAGCTCGGGCTCCAGGCATCCGCCGCTGAGCCAGCCGACCTGGCTGCCGTTGCAGAACAGCACCATGTCGCCGGCACCGGCGTAAGTGGAGCCATCGGTTTCCAGCGCCAGCGCGAGCACGGCGTGCTCGCCCGCGCGCACGCGCGTCAAGGCCGTCTCGAGCACGCCGCGCGGGCTGCCTTCGGCGAGGAAGCCCGGCGCTGCCGACAGGTGCTCGGCAAGATCGCCGGGCTCCCCTCCGCCTGCGGCGGAGGCCTCCAGAGTGGGCGAGGCTGCGGGTCGGTCCATGCGCAAGGGTCAGCCCACGTCGGGCAAGCCGGGCAGCAGCTTGTCCAGGGTAATGGGATAGTTGCGCACGCGCACGCCGGTTGCGTTGTAGACCGCATTGGCGATCGCGGCGCCGACCCCGCAGATGCCCAGTTCACCCACGCCCTTGGCCTTCATTGGCGAGATCACCGGATCCAGCGTGTCGAGGAAGACCACTTCCTGGTACGGAATGTCGGCGTGCACGGGAACCTCGTAGCCGGCCAGGTCATGGTTGATGAACAAGCCAAGCCGTTTGTCGACCACCAGCTCCTCCATCAGGGTCGCGCCCGCACCCATCACCATCCCGCCGATGACCTGGCTGCGTGCGGAGAGCGGATTGAGGATCCGGCCGCCATCGCATACGGCAAGCATGCGGCGGATGCGCGTCTCTCCCGTGTAGGCATGCACGGCAACCTCGCAGAAGTGCCCTGCATAGGTGCCGACGTCGTAGCCTTGCTTGAAGTCGCCGAAGGCAATGCCGTCCTCCGCCGACAGTGTCCCCGCCTCCGCCAGCTTGATCGTCCGCCCACCCGCCTGGATGCGGCCATTGGCGAAGTCTGCGGTGTCGCCGTCGAAGCCCAGTTTCTCGCCCACCTTGCGGCGCAGGCTGACGCACGCCGCGTACACGCCCGCGGTGGAGCTTGCCGCGCCCCACTGGCCGCCGGAACCGGCGGAGGCGGGATGACGGGAGTCGCCGAGGGTCACCTGGACCCGTTCCAGCGGCACGCCCATGGTCTCGGCTGCCGTCTGCGCGATGATTGTGTAGGAGCCGGTGCCGATGTCGGTCATGTCGGTCTCGACAATCACCCCGCCCTGGCCGTCAAGCCGGACCCGCGCCGCCGACTTCATCGTCGGTGCGCCGCGATAGCCCGCAGATACGCCCATGCCGATCAGCCAGTCCCCTTCCCTGACCTGCGCCGGCCTGGGGTTGCGCTTGTTCCAGTTGAAGCGCTCCGCGCCTTCGCGCAGGCAGCGCACCAGGTTGCGGTCGGAGAACTTCTTGGACGGATCGCCGGGCACGACCTCGGGCTCGTTGAGGATGCGGAACGCGATCGGGTCGAGGCCCAGCTTCTCGGCCATTTCGTCCATCGCCACTTCCAGCGCCATGTGGCCCGGTGCTTCGCCCGGTGCGCGCATCGCATTGCCTTCGGGCATGTCGAGTGTGGCGATGTAGTTGGCCACCAGGCGGTTGGCGCCTGCATAGAGCTTGGGCGTCTGCAGGGTGCCGTTCTCTCCGTCCTCGCCGTTGATGTTGCCCGACCAGTTCTCATGGGCGATGGCGGAGATCCGGCCATCCTTTCCGCAGCCGATCCGCACGCGCTGGAGGGTGGCGTGCCGGTGCGTGGTGTTGTTGGGCATCAACGGGCGTTGCAGCGCGATCTTCACCGGCCGCCCGACCTGCTTGGCCGCCAGCGCGGCCAGTACCGCGTCGGCACGGATGAACAGCTTGCCGCCGAAGCCGCCGCCGATATAGGGCGAGTCCACGCGCACCTTGGCAGGATCGATGCCGAGGATCGCCGCCATGCCCTGCCTGGCCCAGTCGATCATCTGGTTCGCCGTCCACAGCGTGAGCGTGTCGCCCTCCCAGGCGGCGATGGTGGCGTGCGGCTCCATCATCGAATGACTTTCGTCGGAGGTGTGGTAAGTCTCGTCGAGCTTGACCGCGGCGCTCGCGTAGGCAGTGTCGAAATCGCCGAGCGTCTGCCGGTCGGGCTTGCCACCGCGCCCCTTTGCCAGCGGCGCAGACGGTGCCAGGGCCGGGAAATCGAAGCGGCCCTTGCCGCGCTCGTAGCGGGTGCGGATCAGCGCTGCGGCGGCGCGGGCCTGCTCGAAGGTCTCTGCCACCACGCAGGCGATGGCCTGATGGTAGTGGGCCACTTCGGGTCCGCCGAACAGCGGCGCATTGTTCCAGTTCGATTTGCCGACCGGCTTGGTTTCCGGTGCGGTGATGACCGCCAATACGCCGGGCGCGGCACGTGCGCGGGAGGCATCCATCGAAATGATGCGCCCCTTGCCGATACCCGCACCGACGATGTAGCCGTAGGCCTGGTTCGGCGCCACGTCATGGCGCTCGTAGGCATAGGGGGCGGTGCCGGTGGTCTTGCGTGGACCGTCGATGCGCGGCGTCGACTTGCCGACGACCTTGGCCTTGTCGAACAGGTTGTCGCCGGCGGGGGCGTTGAATTCAAGGGGCATCAGCGCTCTCCTTCCACCAGCACCGCTGCGAGAGTGCGCTCGGCGAGCGCGATCTTGAACGCGTTCTCCGGCGTCGGACGGGCACCGGCGAACACCTGCCGGGTCGCGGCCTTTACGCCATCGCGCAGCAGCGGTTCGGCTGCCTCGACGCGCCACGGCTTCGGCGCGACCCCACCGAAGGCGAACCGCGCCGAGCCGTCACGCTGCACGACCGCGGCGACCGACACCAGTGCGAACGCATAGGACGCGCGGTCACGTACCTTGTGGTACACGTGCCGACCGCCCAGGGGTTCTGGCAGCGTGACGTGGGTGATCAGCTCACCGCGCTGCAGCACGTTGTCCTGCTGCGGCTTGTCGCCGGGGGAACGATGGAAATCGGCAATCGGGATGCTGCGCGTACTGCCGTCACCCCTGACGGTCTGGATCGAGGCATCCAGCACCCGCAGGGCCACCGCCATGTCGCCCGGATAGGTCGCGATGCAGCTGTCCGAGGTGCCGATCACGCCCATCTGCCGGGAGAACCCCTCGAGTGCGCCGCAGCCGGATCCGGGCAGGCGCTTGTTGCAGGGCAGATTGGGGTCGTAGAAATACGGGCAGCGCGTGCGCTGCAGCAGGTTGCCGCCGGTGGTGGCTTTGTTGCGCAGCTGCCCGGAGGCGCCTGCCACGATCGCGCGGGTCAGCACCGCGTAGTCGCGGCGCACGCGCTCATGCGACGCCAGCGCGGTATTGGTGACCAGCGTGCCGATGCGCAGGCCGCCCTCGTCGGTGGTTTCGATCCTGTCCAGGCCGATGTCCTGCACATCGACCAGGTGCGCTGGCGTCTCGACCTCAAGCTTCATCAGGTCGAGCAGGTTGGTCCCTCCGGCCAGGAACTTCGCGCCCTCGGTACCGGCGACGGCCTTGGCGGCCTCGGCCGGGGATTTGGCGCGTTCGTAACTGAAGGCCCTCATGAGCGCCTCCCTGCAGAGGTCACGCCAGCGACCTCTGCCATTGCCTCGGCAATATTGGAATAGGCGCCGCAGCGGCAGAGGTTGCCGCTCATCCGTTCGCGCATTTCCATGTTGGTGGCCCGGGGCCGTGCGCTGACATCCGCCTGCACATGGCTGGGGACACCCCGCTTGATCTCGTCCAGTACCGCCACCGCCGAGCAGATCTGCCCCGGCGTGCAATACCCGCACTGGTAGCCATCATGCTTGATGAAGGCGGCCTGCATCGGATGCAGGTCATCGGGGGTTCCGAGGCCTTCGATGGTGGTGATGGCATCGCCCTGGTGCTGTACCGCCAGGCTGAGGCAGGCATTGATGCGCTCACCGTTGACCAGCACGGTACAGGCGCCGCATTGACCGTGGTCGCAGCCCTTTTTCGTTCCAGTCAGCTTCAGATGTTCGCGCAGGGCATCGAGCAGCGTGGTCCGGGTGTCGAGCTCAAGCTCCCGCCGCTCGCCGTTGACGGTCAAGGCCACCGTGCTGATGACCGGCGGCCTGGGCGGCGGGGGCGCCGCCAGTTCGGCGGCGAGCGATGATGCCCCCGGTGCGGCGGACATCGCCACGGTCGTGACGCCGCCGGCGATCACCTGGCGACGCGTCAACTTCATTCCTTCATCACAACTTGGCACAGTGACCTCCTGGCGTTCGGGGAAACCCCGTGGCTGGATGGACGCGCTCACACTACCGAAGGGCCACTATGCCCATCTGCGGGGTACAGATCTGTGAAGTCGGCGAAATGTACGACCCTACCAACTTGGGCCATGCGTATGCCTCACTGGATGGCTCACAATCCTGTTTGTCCCTCAACATGAAGAACACGATGGGCCGACGCTACAAGGGCGTTGGCTGTGAGGGTTCGGGCTCGTGGATGGAGCCCTCCAACAAGGCAACGTAGGTATCGAGCCTGGTGCGAAGGCCGATCAGCATCCAGCCCAGCACGTACAGCAGCACCATGGCGAAGATGAGCAGTGCGCCTAGCAATCCAACATCGAAAGCGCCCGCCCAGTCGCCCCATTTCCAGCCACGGAACTGTAGGTATAGGGCAATCAACAGCGGGAATGGCCCCAGCCGCTGCAGCCCACCATACATCATGCCCATGCGCTCCATCATGTTTGTGCGCAAGGTGCTGACGAACTTGAGTCGCCGCTCGCGCTGGACGCGCGGGAATCCGCGAAGCTCGGTCACCACCGCTTGCCAGTGAGCGAAGTCTTCATCCATCTCCCGGGCGTGCGAGAGCCGCGGCTGGCTGAACTGGCGAATGCCCCTGCGGGCGGCCAGGACGCCACCGACAATGAACCCTCCGATTTCGATTGCCAGGCAGGCAACAACCACCTGGAGCACTACACCAAGAGGCAGCCATCGATCCGGAAGCTGCCCCATGAGAATGCCGATGATCGCCGCACCCACGCCGATGCGAAACGCCCACGTCTCCACCCTGCCCGCCTTGGGGTAGATGCTGTGCTCAACCAGTCCCTGCACCCGCTGGTAGAGCCAGTGGAATGTCAGTTCCTGCGAATCGGTCTTTGCCGGCGGATCGAATCCGCTCCCTGCCTGCATGTCCATTGCGCCCCCTTCCCCCGGCCGGCGCAGACGCCGGCCACCCCATCGTACCTGAGCGTGCTTCGGATGGCGCCTCAGCGGGAATCACATACCCAGCTCCGACAACCCCGGGTGATCATCCGGGCGACGCCCCAGCGGCCAATGGAACTTGCGGTCGCTCTCCTTGATCGGCATGTCGTTGATACACGAGAAGCGGCGCTGCATCAGGCCATCCTCTCCAAATTCCCAGTTTTCGTTGCCATAGGAACGGAACCAGTTGCCGGAGTCGTCGTGCCATTCGTACGCGTAGCGGACCGCAATGCGGTTTTCGGTAAAGGCCCAGAGCTCCTTGATCAGGCGGTACTCGAGCTCCTTGTTCCATTTGCGTGCCAGGAACTGCCGGGCTTCCTCCCGACCGTTGGTGAATTCGGCACGGTTACGCCACTGGGTGTCGAGCGAATAGGCAAGCGAGACCTTGTCGGCATCGCGGGAGTTCCAGCCATCCTCGGCAAGACGCACTTTCTGCGTGGCCGATTCAAGGGTGAACGGAGGAAGCGGTGGACGGGGTTGTTCAGCGGACACGGGGAAACCTCCAATCGAAATGGATATACGGGTTGCTTCAACGGATCTGGGGTACCCAGGCGCTAACGCTTGGCCTGTTCCAATAACAGCTTCGCGACATCCTTCGCGGTGTCTGCGGCGTCGAAATCACCCATCACGCGCGACAGGGTGATGGCGCCTTCCATCAGGACCAGCAGCTGACGGGCCAAGTCCGCCGGCTGCTCCACCTCCAGTTGCTCGGTAAGTTCCAGCGTGTAATCGAGCAGCTTCTGCTTGTGATCACGCGCGATCTGCCGGATCGGATCGGCCGGGTCGCCGACCTCCCCGGCAGTATTGATGAACACACATCCGCGATAGCCCTCGGACTGGAACCATTCCTTGAGCACGGTGAACAGGCCGAGGATGCGTGCTTCCGGGGTGTCCGCTTTATCGCACTCGTGCCGGAACCAGGCCAGCCAACGCACGTCGCGGGCCCTGAGCGCAGCGGCGGCCACGTCGTCCTTGTTCTCGAAGTGGCGGTAGATGCTCTTCCGCGCCACGCCTGAGGTCTTCACCAGCAGGTCCATGCCGGTGGCATGGATCCCGTTCTGGTAGATCAGCGCCTCGGCCGTGGCCAGGATCTTCTGCGGGGTGTCGGTGCTGCTCTTGCTCATGGCTGCAAGGTAGAACGGGCGTTCTCCATTGTCAACGGGCGATCGCGAGCGATTCGCTTGCCCACATCCGCGCAAGACGATCTATCAAGAAATTCGGACTTGTCATATCCCTGGCGCCTGATCGCGGGCGCAAAGTACATCTCACCACCCACCCATGAGAGTTCCCGCATGAACACCTTCGCCCGTACCCTGGCCGTTGCCACCCTCGCCCTTTCGGTCCAGGCCGGCCTGTCCGCGCAGGCCGCCGAACCGGCCACGCCGGCGGCAGTCACCAGCATCGCGCGCACCGCCAGCTACATCACCACCGCCGATGGCGTGCAGCTGTACTACAAGGACTGGGGCCCGAAGAACGGCCCGGTCGTGACCTTCAGCCACGGCTGGCCGTTGAACTCGGACAGCTGGGAATCGCAGATGATCTTCCTGGCCAACCACGGCTACCGCGTCATTGCCCATGACCGTCGCGGCCACGGCCGTTCCAGCCAGCCGTGGGATGGCAACGACATGGATCACTACGCTGATGACCTGGCCACGGTGATCAATGCGCTGGACCTGCACGATGTGACCCTGGTGGGCTTCTCCACCGGTGGCGGCGAAGTGGCGCGCTACATCGGCCGGCATGGCACCGGGCGGGTGAAGAAGGCCGTGCTGATCAGCTCGGTACCGCCGTTCATGCTGAAGACCGCCGACAACCCGAACGGCCTGCCGATCGAAGTGTTCGATGGCATCCGCAAGGCACAGATGGATAACCGCGCGCAGCTGTACAAGGACATCCCGTCGGGCCCGTTCTACGGCTTCAACCGCCCGGGCGCGAAGGTGTCGCAGGGGCTGATCGATGCGTGGTGGGCACAGGGCATGCAGGGCGGCCACAAGAACACCTACGACTCGATCGCTGCGTTCTCGGCCACCGATTTCCGCGCAGACCTGAAGAAATTCGATGTGCCCACCCTGGTCATCCACGGTGACGACGACCAGATCGTGCCGATCGATATCTCAGGCCGCCAATCGGCGAAGCTCATCAAGGGCGCAAAGCTGATTGTCTACCCGGGTGCGCCGCACGGCCTGACCGACACCCACAAGGACAAGGTCAACCAGGACCTGCTGACGTTCCTGCAGGAAAAGTGAGCCGCCAGGGGTTCCGGCGATGCGCCGGAGCCCGCTTTCTGTTGAAAGGCGCGGCCTGCATGCTGGACTTCCGGCGCTGGAGATCGATAGCCGAGCATGGCTCGGCTCTACAGTGGAGCCAGCTCGCGCGCAAGGAACGGTGCCGTCCTGCTGCCCTTGGCGTGGGCCACCTGATGCGGCGTCCCAGCCGCCACGATGGTGCCGCCCGCGCCGCCAGCGCCCGGGCCGACGTCGATCACCCAGTCGGCCTGCGCGACAGAACGCATGTCGTGCTCGATCATCACTACCGTGTTGCCTGCGTCCACCAGCCGCTGAAGCTGCACCAGCAGCCTGTCCGCGTCTGCTGCATGCAGCCCGGTGGTGGGTTCGTCCAGCACGTACAGCGTGCGCCCGCGCTGGCTGCGCTGCAGCTCTGTGGCCAACTTGATGCGTTGCGCCTCGCCACCTGAAAGTTCGGTGGCTGGCTGGCCCAGCCGCAGGTAGCCCAGGCCGATCTCCTGCAGCAGCTGCAGCGGGCGGGCGATGGCCTCTTCTCCGGCGAAGAACGCATGGGCCTGGTCCACCGTCATCTGCAGGACCTCGGCAATGTTGCGGCCGTTCCACTGCACCCTCAGCGTGGCTTCGTTGTAGCGGGCGCCGTGGCAGGTGGGGCACGGCGCATAGACGCTCGGCATGAACAGCAGTTCGACGCTGACGAAACCCTCGCCTTCGCAGGTCTCGCATCGCCCCTTGGCTACGTTGAACGAAAAGCGGCCCGCATCGAATCGGCGACGGCGCGCGTCGGGTGTCGCGGCGAACAGCTTGCGCACGTGGTCGAACAAGCCCGTGTAGGTAGCCAGGTTGGAGCGTGGCGTGCGGCCGATGGGCTTCTGGTCTACCTGCACCACGCGCTGGATGGCATCCACATCGCCGGCAAGCTGGCCCCGAGTGGCTTCGATCACGGTGGGTCCATCCGTGGGCGCGCTGTCGGCGCTGTCGTCTACCGTCTCGTGCCCCAGGTGCAGCAGCATCAGCTCAGGCAGCGCCTGCGCCATCAGGCTGGACTTGCCCGATCCGGAAATGCCGGTCACTGCGGTCAGCAGCCCCAGCGGTACCTGCGCGTCCACACCGTGCAGGTTGTGGCGATGGATGCCTTTCAGCGCCAGCCAGCAGTTGGCACTGCGCTGCCGGCTGGCTGGCGCAGGCACCTGGTCGAACAGGTACTGCGCCGTGCGCGAATCCTGAACGTTGCGCAGGCCATCCGGCTGGCCACTGTAGAGAACGCGTCCGCCATGCTCTCCTGCCTGCGGGCCCACATCCACCAGCCACTGCGCGCGGCGCATCAGCTCCAGATCATGTTCAACGACAAACACCGAGTTACCGCCGTCGCGCAGCCGTTCCAGCGCGTCGTACAGCGCCTGGCTGTCGGCCGGATGCAGGCCGGCCGAGGGTTCGTCGAGTACGTACAGCACGCCGAACAGCAACGAGCTGAGCTGGGTGGCCAAGCGCAGGCGCTGCAGCTCGCCGGCCGACAGCGTGGGCGTGGCGCGATCCAGCGAGAGATAGCCCAGGCCGAGCGCGCGCAGTTGCCCCACCCGCGCCATGACCCCACCCGCCAGGCGTTGTGCCGCCAGGCGCTTTTCCTCAGACAAGGCTGAGGTCAGGCGCACGTCGGGGGCGCCTTCGTGGGTCGCGCGGCCATTTGCTGCCCGCTTGGCGCGATCGCGGGGCGTTGCACGCCTGCTGGTACGCGCGCCGTGGCTGTGTGCACTGAAGTCGCCCTGCGCGATGGGCTCGAGCAACGCCGCCAGCTGGTCCATCGGCAGCCGCAGGAACTCGCCGATGTCCACGCCGGCGAAGGTGACCGAGAGCGCTTCCGGTTTCAGGCGCTTTCCGTTGCAGGCGGGGCACAGCCTGCCTTCCATGTAGCGGGAAACACGCTTGCGCATCAGCGCGCTCTGGGTGTTGGCAAAGGTGTGCAGCACGTAGCGGCGTGCGCCGGTGTACGTGCCCATGTAGCTGGGCTCCAGCTTGCGCTTGAGCGCGGCGCGGGTCTCGGCGGGCGTGAAGCCGGCATAGACCGGCACGGTCGGGGTTTCCTCAGTGAACAGGATCCAGTCGCGGTCCTTCTTCGGCAGCTTCTTCCACGGCACATCGATGTCGTAGCCCAGTGTGACCAGAATGTCGCGCAGGTTCTGGCCATGCCATGCCGGTGGCCAGGAGGCGATGGCGCGCTCGCGGATGCTCAGCGATGGGTCCGGCACCATCAGCGCTTCGGTCACCTCGTAGACGTGCCCCAGGCCGTGGCAGGTGCTGCAGGCACCCTGTGGGGTGTTGGGCGAGAAGTCTTCGGCGTACAGCATGGGCTGGTGGGCCGGGTAGGCCCCTGCCCGCGAGTACATCATGCGCACCAGGCTGGACAACGTCGTCACGCTGCCCACCGATGAGCGCGCATTGCTGGCACCGCGTTGCTGCTGCAGGGCGACCGCCGGTGGCAGCCCGTCAATGGCATCCACGTCGGGCACGCCGGCCTGATCGATCAGGCGACGCGCGTAGGGCGCGACGGATTCGAAGTAGCGCCGCTGCGCCTCGGCGAAGACCGTGCCGAAGGCCAGCGAGGACTTGCCGGACCCCGACACGCCGGAGAACACCACCAGTGCATTGCGTGGAATGGAGACATCGACATTCTTCAGGTTGTGCTCGCGCGCACCGCGCACCTCGATGCAGCCGCTGGCTGCGGCAGCACATGACGACTCGCCAAAGGGGGTGTTGGACATCTCAGCATTCCTGCATTCGGTGGGCGGATCGCGCATGGTGCGCCCGAGCGGCCATTGTCGCCGGTGCGGAGTGAATGGCGCGAGGGCGCCGGAGGCGGGATGCTGTCTTCACCTCCCCTTCGTACGGCGTTGCCCAGCCACGGGCTAGCGTGGAGAGCCCACACACCGGAGGCTGCCATGCACCCCGACGTACTCGGCTGGGCCGCCACGGCGGTACTGATGGCAACCTTGATCCGGCAGATGGTGAAGCAGTGGCAGTCGTCCAACCCGGAAGCCGTGTCCAGGTGGCTGTTCGCAGGCCAGATGACCGCGTCTGCGCTGTTCACGGTGTACAGCGCGATGCTGGGCAGCGTGGTATTCGTGGTGACCAATGCGATGCTGCTGTTGACGGCGGTGGTGGGCCAGGTGATGGCGTGGCGCCGCCGCGGCCGACGCCGGGCTCCCCCGCCCTGCTGATTGTTAGTGCGCGTTGCCTGAAGGATTGACATCACGTTGCCCCGCCCTTGATGGGGCCGCTCACAACGCACTCCTATGCTGGGCCCACCACCTGCGAGGTGGTGATCAACCTGGAGATGCACCATGCAACGCGACCAGAAAGACCTTCCCCATCCGGACACGGAGGCGCAGCGCCCCGATCCTGTCAGTCCGCTGCAGGCAAAGCTGCACAACCACCGCAATCATGACGAAGCGCTGCAGGAGACCTTCCCCGCCAGCGACCCGATCTCCCCCTTCGTCGCTGCGCCAACGCCGGAAGAGCAGGACAAGCGCCTCGGGGAGCGGGTCAAACTGCCAGACCGGCACACGGATGAGGAGGCCGCGGGAGGTGACCAGTGATCCGGCGCGGTTTCGCCCGTGTCGCGGCCGCGACGGCGCGATTGTCCGGCAGCCTGGGGGCATTCGTCGCAGCGCTGGGGGTGATCATCGCCTGGGCTGCCAGCGGGCCGGCCTTCCACTTCAATGACACGTGGCAGCTGGTGGTGAACACAGGAACCACCATCGTGACCTTCCTGATGGTGTTCCTGATCCAGCATACGCAGAACGCCGATACCGCCGCGCTGCACATCAAGCTGGACGAACTGATCCGCGTGAGCAAGGACGCCAACCAGGAGTTGTTGAACCTGGAGTCGATGGAGCCGGCCCATCTTGAAGAGATACGCCAGCGTTACGAGGCACTGGCCAAGACCGCTGCAGACATCAAGTCCAAGAAGGAGCGCTGCATGCCCTGCGATGCGGACGCGGCCGCCGAAGCCTGAGGTCGCGGCTCCGGCGGCTACCTGCACCTATCACTGTTCTGGCGTGAGGCCCTGCCTGGCAGGGCCTTCCAGCAGCGCTCCGGTGGCCGAAAAGCGGCTGCCGTGGCAAGGGCAGTCCCATGTGCGCTCATGGCCATTCCATTGGACAACGCACTTCAGGTGCGGGCAGAGCGCCGACATCGTGTGCAGGCGCCCACCCTCGTCGCGGTAGACCGCACTGCGCTTTCCATCCACGTCCAGCAGTGCGCCGCAACCACGGGCCAGCTCACTGGGCGAGCGCGAGGACGCCGTGGCAAGGCGATCTCCCACCATGTGCCGCGCCACCGTGGCGTTGGCGCGGGCCCAACCAGAGGCCGAGCGCACCGGGGTGAAACGCATGGGGCTGAGCAGCTGCTCGATCTCGCTGGCCGTGCCGATGATTCCCTCGGTGATCGCGCGCGCGGCCACGCCTGCCCAGGTCAAACCGTCCGACCCATAGCCGGTAGCGACCCACACATTATCGTGCGCGCTGCTGCCGATGTAGGGCAGCTGGTCGGCTGCACGGAACTGCTGCGCGGACCAGCACAGCGGCTCTCCCTGCACGGTGAAATTGCGATGCGCGTCGGCGACCAGATGCTGGGCTGGATCCATCGGCGGCGTTTCGCCGGTGCGGTGGGTCTCGCCGACCAGCACCAGCCAGTCACGGCCATCAGTACCGCGCACCCCGCGCAGCGATCGGTGCCGATCGGCAATCCAATGAATGCCTGCCGCGGGCGGCGTGGCAACCGGTACCGCCACGCCGTATTCGCGGTAGACCTCCATCTCGGCCTGCACCAGGTTGAAACCTGCTGGCGAATGGGTGGCCAGCACGAAGTGCCTGGCGTGGATGTGGGCGCCGTCGGCCGTCGCAACGCCGGCGGATGCCTCGATGCTGTTGATCCGGGTCCAGTCGTGGATGCGCACCCGGCCCGCCAGATGTCGCGCCAGCTCAATGCAGAACGCCGCCGGATCCAATTGCGCCTGATCTGCAACGCGGAAGGCGTGGCCCAAGGTGAACGGCAACCCGGACTGGTGGTGTTCGCACTGAAGGCCGACGCGCTGATAGGCCTGCAGCTCACGCTCGAATCGCGCAGTGACCTCGCGGGTGCGTTCCTGCATGCCGTACTGCATGGCCACGCGTTCGAAGCCACAGCGCAGATCGTAGCGGTGAACCAGTGTTTCGATGGACCGCAGCGCCTGCTGCCGCCACTGCACGACACGGCTGGCCGTGTCGCCGCCCCAACGGGAGATCAGATCGGCCAGCCGGGAGACGGGCGCGTAAAGATTGCCGGTGGACATCACCGTATTGCGCCCGCCGATGGGCCCCGCATCAACCAACAGCACATCCAGGCCGCTATCGGCCAGGCGGGCCGCTGTCAGCAGGCCGGTCATGCCGGCGCCCACCACCAGCACGTCCGCCTGCGTGGTTCCGGCAAGTGGACGGAAGCTGTTCGAATCGCTATCACGGGACCATAGGCTGGCGCGCAGTGACGGGTCGGTCATGAAATGCACCCTTGCAGAGTCAGCTGGAAGCCTTCCCTGATACGCCGCCGGGGGTGAAACAGCCGTGGTGCGACCGTGCAGAAAATCCTCACACACGTAGCCGTAGCGATGCCGAGCAGGGGGTGGCTGAACATCGCGTAGACGGCACGCCTGCGTCCGCTGTGCGGCCGACAACACCCTCCTTGCGGTGCGGTTGCCAGCTTGCCCGGAAGGAGGAACCCGCAGTGAGCACGCACCTGGGGCTCGACCTGATCATCGCGCAACTGGAGGAAATGCTGCCGGAATGGGCGGCGTTCTACTTGGAGCAGCAGTTCATGCGCATGCTCGCCGAAGCGCTGGACTACATTGCTGCCAGTGCGGACCCGGAGGCCCGGCTGTACTGCGTGATGCGCACCGGGCACCTCCATCTGTGCAGCGGAGAGATTCCGTGGCCGGCGGGCCATGGAGGCCCTGGCCGTTTGCTACGGGTCTGCCTGCGCCCATCGCGCGAGATTCTGTTTCACTTTTCCGATGTCGGCCCACGGGTCCTTGCGGCGTCGTTTGAGCTTTGCCGGCACATCCTTGATCGTGAACCCGTCGGCGCGCTTGAGTTTTGACAGATCACTCCATGCAATCGGCAGCGCCACCGGTGCCCCCGGCCTGGCCCGCAGCGAGTAGGACGCGACCGCCGTTGCACCGCGCCCATTGCGCAGGTAGTCGACGAAGATCCGCTTGTTGCGCAGGCTTTTGATGGCCGTTGCCACGAACCGCTGGGGCTCGGATTGCGCCAGCGCTTCGGCGAAGCCTCTGGCGAAGCGCTTGGTCAGGTCCCAATCACATCCCGGATCGAGCGGCACGACCACGTGCAGGCCCTTGCCGCCGGATACCCGCAGGAACGACTCCAGTTCCAGCTGCGCCAGCAGTTTGCGGATGTCGGTGGCCGCTTTCCTGACCTCGGCAAAGGGAACGCCGGGTCCTGGATCCAGATCGAACACCACCCGATCGGCCTTGTCGGGCGTTTCGGCGTGGCTGCCCCACGGGTGGAATTCCAATGCGTTGAACTGCACCAGTTCCAGCAGGCTGGCCGGGTCACGCACCACCAGGTAATGGGCGTTTATCCCGCTTTCCTCCTTGAGCTTTACTGCGTCGACCAGCTCCAGCCCGGCCGTATGGTGTTTCTGGAAGAAGCA
The DNA here is from genome assembly GCF_030985515.1 of Stenotrophomonas sp. Sm10. Taxonomy (NCBI): domain Bacteria; kingdom Pseudomonadati; phylum Pseudomonadota; class Gammaproteobacteria; order Lysobacterales; family Lysobacteraceae; genus Stenotrophomonas; species Stenotrophomonas sp. Sm10. Next base: position 5,454 of record NZ_JAPTFO010000069.1, on the reverse strand, counting down.
GGGCTTTGTGGCGCCACTGGGGCATCGGATGATCGAGAGCGGGCGATCAATCACCTCGGGAAGCAGGTGCTCCATCACTGCCGTGTAGTAATCCCACACGTCCTGCTTGGTGTAACCGTCGCCGGGGAACAGGATCTTGCCCGGCGAGGACAGCGATGGCGGCGCGCGATCCGCCACCGGTGCCAGCCTGGTCTTGCGCGCAGGCCGCGGGGGTGCCGGTGTGCGCGCCGCCGCCAGGGCCGTTCCAGCGCGATCGGAATCGGCGAGGTCGGCGATATCCTTGTCCGCGCGCACCGCCTTCAGCGACGCCTGGCGCAACAGCTTCTGCCCGCCGATCCCGCGGTAGAAGACCTCCACCACGAATCGCGGCTCGAACCAGGTCGCAGCGCGCAGGTCGGTGTCCTGGGTGGGCACGTACGCGGTTGGCTTGCGGCCGCCACCGCCCTTGATGCGCTTGCTGATGTCGCCGATCAGCTCGTCCGAGAACCCGGACCCCACCCGGCCGGCGTAAAGCCAGCCGTGCTCCGCATCTGGACGGGCCAGCAGCAGCGCGCCGAAGCCGGCACGGCTGCCTTTGGGTGCGGTGTAGCCCACCACCGCAAACTCGTCGCTGGCCAGCTGTTTGGTCTTGCGCCAGTCATCACTGCGGCCGCTGTGGTAGCTGCCGTCGGCGCGCTTGGAAATGATGCCTTCGAAATGCTGCTCACCGGCCAGGCGATAGGCCTCGTCGCCATCGCCCTGCACATGGGAACTGAACGCCAACGGGCTGCCCTGCCCTTCCAGCAAGGACTGCAGCAAGGCCTTGCGCTCCAGGAGCGGCGCATCGGCGACGTCCACGCCATCAAGATGCAGCAGATCAAACAGGGCATACGTCAGCACGCCCTGGCGCTCGCCGGAGAGCGTGGCCTGCAGCAGGTTGAAGTCCTCCTTGGTGCCGGCGCCGGCGATGAGCTCACCGTCCAGTGCGGCTGAAGTCAGGCCCAGCGCCGCCACCGCGTCACGTATCTCGGGGATCTTGCCGGTCCATTCGAGTGCGTTCCGGGACCACAGCTGCACCTTGCCCTTGGCGACCGTGGCGAGGATGCGGTACCCGTCCCACTTGATCTCGTGGACCCACTGCTCGCCCTGGGGCGGCGCGTCTCCCAGCTTGGCCAACTGCGGTTCGAATGGACCGGACGGCGCTGCGGCCTTTCTTGCCTTGCTGAGCGCCAGCGCCTTCTTCGCCCAGTTCGTTCGTCGGATGCGCTTGACGGGTACCGCGGTGAGCCGCCTCTTCGCGCTCTTGCCGGCCCCGGCCCGCTTCAGATCCTCCGCGGGCGCTTCAGCGACATCCGCCAGCAGATCATCTGCCTCGATGTCGCTGGCAAATTCGTCGTCGTCCTTGAACAGCAGCCACTGCGGCTGGCGCGCCGGCTTCCCGGAGCGGACCAGATGCCATCCGCCCTTCAGTTTGGCGCCGAACAGTTCGAATCGCAGATGGCCCTTGGCGAGCTGGGCTTCCGGGTCGCCCTGCGTCGCCCACACGCCATGGTCGAACTGGGCCACATGGCCACCGCCGTACTGGCCTTTGGGGATTTCGCCTTCGAAGGCCGCATAGTTGACAGGATGATCTTCCACCTCCACCGCCATGCGCTTGACCTTCGGGTCGTAACTGGGCCCCTTGGGCACGGCCCAACTCTTCAGCGCGTCCCCTACCTGAAGGCGGAAGTCATAGTGCCTCCGGCTGGCATGGTGCAGCTGCACCACGAAAATGGCGCGTTGCCCTTTCGGTAGCGCCTTGCCCGGCTCGGGCTCCTTGGTCTTGTCAAAACTGCGCTTGCGGCGGTACTCGACCAGGGACATGGGCAACTCCGCGCTATTTTCCCAGATGCTTGCGGACAGCAACGACGGTGGGTCCGACCGCCGCCACAGCAGCACGAAGTTCCTTGGCGGACACGCCCAGCGTGGTGGTCCAGTACTGCAGCTCGTAATCTTCGTTGACGTTGATGCGATCCCGGTCCGGGCGGCCGGTTTTCTGCTTGTCATCGCTCATGGGAGTCTCCGCGCGTGGTCGGGCGTGAAGTGACCGTACCGGCCGGTGCATGGGCACGAGGCGATGCCATTGTGAAGCCATGGCGAAGGCCTGGCGGCACCGGCGCCAACCCGCAGTGGCGGATCCCGCATCGTGAAGGGCACGCGCACGGTTCGCGTGGACCTTCACATGCCGCCTTCACCTGGCACCTGCCTGATCGCAACCGGGAAGACCCTACGCTGATCGCTCCACTCACTGCGGAGCCCAGTATGGCTATCAAGACGGCGGAAGACCTGTTCATCCACGAACTCTCGGATATCTACAGCGCCGAGAAGCAGCTGACCAAGGCCCTCCCACGCCTGGCCCGTGCGGCCGAGAATCCGGACCTGGCCACGGCGTTTGAGACGCACCTGGAAGAGACCCAGGGCCAGATCGAACGCATCGACCAGGTCGTCGAGATCCTGGGCATTCGCCTGAAGCGCATCAAGTGCGCGGCGATGGAGGGCCTGGTGGAGGAAGGCAAGGAAGTAATCGACAGCATCGACAAGGGCCCGGTGCGGGATGCTGCGCTGATCGGCGGCGCGCAGAAGGTCGAGCATTACGAGATTGCGTCCTACGGGACCATTGCCGCGCTGGCCAAGCAGCTGGGCTACAAGGACGCCCTGCCGCTGCTGCTGGAGACGCTTGAGGAAGAGAAGGCCACCGACGAAAAGCTGACCCTGCTGGCCAAGGGCGGCGGCAACGCCAAGGCCGCGCAGGCCGCCTGATCGGCGCGCCTTGGAACCCGGCTGCCACGGACGGCGGCCTCAGTGCCCGTAGAGCACCTGATCATTGGGGCAGAAGAACGTGCGCCGCCGCGTGGTCCCCATGTAGAGCTTGCTGATTGGGCCACCGCACAGGGGACAGACCTTCTTCGTGTGCACCTGCCAATGCTTCTTCAGCTCGAAGCGCCGCTTCCATTCCAGAAAGTCGAAGCTGTAGGCGCGCGCCTGTTCGATCAGCGCGGTAAGCCTGCGTGGCGGCAGGTCGCCCAAGCGGGTGGCGGGGTGCACGCCTATACGGAACAGCACCTCGTTCTTGATGATGTTGCCCACGCCGGCAAAGACCGTCTGGTCCAGAAGCGCATCGCAGACCATGACTTCCGGCATTGCCTTCAGCTTGCGCCGGGCCAGCTTCGGATCCCAGGCATCGTTCATCACGTCCGCGCGCCAGTCGTAGACGTCGTCCAACGGCTCGTCGATCAGCCGCACGGAACACGCATAGAAGTTCAGCTCGCCATTGTCGAACAGCAGGGATACACGCGCCGGGGTTGGCTTCCGTTCGTCGATGCGCCAGCTGCCGAACATCATCAGATGGATGCGCAGTGTGTGGCGGCTGAATTCCAGCAGGAAGTGCTTGCCCCAACTGCGGACCGCCTTGACCCTTCGGCCCTGCAGCGGCGACAGGTCGATGCGGCTGTTTCCGGAGACGGTGCGGACCACGTGCCCTTTGAAATGGCTAGTGGCTTCGCGCAGCAGTACGATGGAAGGACCTTCAGGCATGGGCGTTCTCCTGCAGCAGCGCCTGCAGGCGCAGTGCGTTGCCGGTGGCATGGCCCAGTGCTGTATTGTCCAGTACGAACCAGGCCGGCCGTTGCGCATCAGCTTCGCGCCGCAGCCCTTGCGCCAGTTCCGCCAGGGCCTGTTCGCTGTACGCACTGCGATAGATCTGCGGCTGGCCGTGCCAGCGCCAGTAGCTCCACGCTCGATCACCGCCGGGAACCGCTGCCGCCGGCACACGTGCCGGATCTGCGGCTACCCGTGCAACACCATGCGCGCTCAGCAGCGCATCCACGTCCGCCGTGAACCAACTCGGATGCCGCGGCTCGCACGCTACATCGGCCTGCGTGCGCGCGCGCAGGCCCCGCAGGAAGGCTTCGGCCGTGGCCGTGTCGTACACCAGGCTGGGCGGCAGCTGCAGCAGCAACGGACCGAGCTTTCCACCCAGCTGCAGCACGCCCTCAAGGAACTGTTCGAGCGGCTGCATTGCATCGCGCAGCCGACGCTCATGGCTGATCTCGCGCGGGAGTTTCACCGCGAACCGGAAGCCCTCCGGAACGCTCGCCGCCCATCGCGCGTAAGTCCTGGGCTGGTGCGGTCGATAGAAGGAAGAGTTGATCTCCACCATCGACAGGCGTGTGGCATAGCGATGCAGTAGGCTCTCGCCCGCGCCGAACGCTTCCTGATCCGCCCGCGGCAGCGACCATCCCGCACAACCGACGCGTGGTGGGCCGGACGCAACCGGGGCGGCTGTGGCCTTCATCGTGCCAGCTGCCCGTCTGGCTCGATGATGCCACCCGCGCTTGCTTCCGTCTGCGATTGCGAAACCGACAGTAGTCGATCCAGGGCACTGGTGCCCGACTGCAGCGCCGACGCGCTGCGCACGAATCCGGTCCAGTCGGAAATGGCGATCTTTCCCAGCGCGAGCTCATCCACCCGCACGCTGCGCATCCGCCAGCGCGGAAACTGTCGGCGACCCACCCTGCCCCGGTTCAGTTCGACGATTCCGCTGTGGCTGCTTGCAGCCAGAATGCGCGTGTACACCGCCTTGACCCCTGCCTCCGGGCCTTCCAGGTACTGCAGGAAGCGCGAGCCATCGAACAGCAATGTGCCGGTGACATCGGCGGACTCGTTGAACTGCACCGCCTCCGCCACGAGTTGCTGCAGCCGCTGTTCCGTCAGGTTGCGGGAGGCTTCACTTACATAGGCAATCGCTCTGAAGGGCATGGCACCACCGGTTGTTGCAGACCGCTCTACCTTAGCCACACCGATCGTACGCGCGGTGAGACCGGTGTGGAGGCTGCGTCGAACTGTGGCGTGTACCTTCCGCATCGCGTTGACGCACGGTTGGGCCGCCGAACGTGTGTCTGCCACTGTGCGCACGCGTGCAGGGATGTTCGTGGAGGCCGGATGAGGAATCAGAGCCTTCCGGATGACGCGACGTTGGCGGTCGTGCCACCGCCGTCTAGCGCCGGATCTGGAAGATGGTCGCTGCCGCCAATGAGGCGGCTGAACCCAAGGAGACTTTCCATGGCCAACCAGAACCAGAACCAGGGCACCAGCAACCGCGGTTTCGCTTCGATGGACGAGGACAAGCAGCGCGAGATCGCCGCCAAGGGTGGACGTGCCGCGCACGAGTCAGGCAACGCCCATGAATTCAGCTCGGAAGAAGCACGCGAAGCCGGCCGCAAGGGCGGCGAAGCAGTGAGCCAGGACCGCCAGCACATGGCTGACATCGGCCGCGAAGGCGGCCAGAACAGTCGCGGTGGTGGCAACCAGGGCGGCAACCAGGGCGGCGGGCAGCAACAGCAGGAACGCGGCGGCGGCAACAACCGCGGTGGCCAGCAGCGCTGATCGGCGCTGAAACCCGTTGCATCCCTTCGTGGGGGGGGGGGGGGGGGGGGG
>NZ_JAPTFO010000068.1:0-22860 GCF_030985515.1 Stenotrophomonas sp. Sm10 | reverse complement strand
AGTTTGAAACGAGCGTCGTATCTGTTCATGTATCCCTCGGGGTTGGATCTGGCGTCCAACTCCCGGGGGTCACTTCATGGACGGGTTTACGGCGTCTCCCGCAACCGGACCCACCCCGCCATCCCTCAGGAAACCAGCTGTTGCTGTTGCTGTTGCTGTTGCTGTTGCTTCGGCCATAGCTGTTGCTTCGGCGGGTGCAGGGCGCAGCCCTGCCAAACCCCTACCCCCTGGCCATTGCCTGCCACCACTGCGACAGCAGCTCCGGCCTGCGCAAGCGCTCGCGCCACCAACGCAGTGCGGCGCCGTCCTCGCCGGTGCGCCAGGCCAGCCAGAAGGTCTCTTCCGGCTTGTGCTCCTCCACCTCGCGGATCACCAGCTGGCCACGCGCCACCGCAGCGCGCGCGCACGGCTCGGGCAGGAAACCGAAGCCCACGCCTTCGCACTGCAGTTTCAGCTTGCTGGCCATGTCAGGCACCGTCAGCATCTCCTGCCCCATCAACAGGCCCACCGTGCGCGGCAGCAGCCGTCGTGCCGAATCGGAGACCGCGATCGCGCAGTGCTCGACCAGCTGCTCGCGACCCAGCACGCCAGGCACGTTGGCCAACGGATGTTCGGGCGCGACCGCGAATACGAACGCCACCGTACCCAGCGGCTCGACGACGTAGCCACCGCCGCTGGGGCCCTCGCCCGGCGCGCCGCCCAGCAGGTCGGCACGGCGGTCCAGCAGGGCCTCCCAGGTGCCGGACAGGGCCTCGCCGATCAATCGCAGCCGGGTCGGTGCCTCGGCCTCACGAAACGCGGCGATGTCCGGGCCGAGCAGCCAGGTCGGGAACACCGAGTCCACCGCCAGGGTCAGTTCGGTCTCCCAGCCCGAGGCCACCCGCCGCACCCGCAGTTCCAGCTCGCGGGCTGCACGCAGCAGGTGTCGACCCTCGTCCAGCAGCGCGCGGCCAGCTGCGGTCAGCTCGGCGCGCGGGCCAACCCGGTCGAACAGCTGCACGCCCAGGTCCTCCTCCAGCTTGGCCACGGTGTAGGAGATGGTCGAGGGCACCTTGTGCAGCGCCTTGCCAGCGCCCGCAAACGAGCCGCGGCGGTCGATGGCATCCAGGATCTGCAGGGCATCGAGGCTGAGCTTGAGCATTCGAATTTTTCGATGGTGGCTGTCAAAACTATCCGTTTTTCAAACCCGGGGCGCAAGCGGATACTTCTCTCCAACGGGGAAATGCAAGAGCTACTCGCCCGTCCCGCCCCATCGAAACCATCGAACAAGGAGATTCCATCATGCTGCAGATCCGCAAGAGCGCTACCCGTGGCCTGGCCGAGCATGGCTGGCTGTCCTCGCGCCATACCTTCTCCTTCGCCAACTACTACGACCCGCGTTACGTCAGCTTCGGCCCGCTGCGGGTCATCAACGAAGACAAGGTCATTGGCGGCCAGGGCTTCGGCACCCACGGCCACAGCAACATGGAAATCATTTCCTATGTGCTGGGTGGTGCGCTGGAACACAAGGACTCGATGGGCACCGGTTCGGTGCTGCGCTACGGCGACGTACAGCGCATGAGCGCCGGCAGCGGCGTCACCCACAGCGAGTTCAACCACTCGGCCGACGAAACCGTGCACTTCCTGCAGATCTGGATCTTCCCGGACACCGAGAACATCGCGCCGTCCTACGAGGAGACCCACTTCTCGCCGGAGGCCAAGCGCGGCCAGCTGCGCCTGATCGCCTCGCCTGACGGTGCCGACGGTTCGCTGCGCATCCACCAGGATGCCCGCATCTTCGCCACCATCCTCGATGGCGGCCAGAAGCTGCATCACGCCCTCGGCAACGGTCGTGGCGCCTATGTGCAGGTGGCGCGTGGCCAGCTGCAGGTCAACGGCATCACCCTGGAAGCCGGCGATGCACTGCAGGTCAGCGACGAAGCCCAATTGACGCTGGAAAACGGCAACGATGCCGAAGTGCTGGTGTTCGACCTGCCGCTGTAACCACAAGGCCCTCGATGCTGCTGAGCATCGGGGGCCTTTTCGTAGAGCCCGGCCTGCGCCAGGCGTGCTACAGGAGGAGTGTTACCCACCGATGGCGGCGCAGGCCTCCAGGATCAGCGCGGTCACTTCCTTCGGCTGCGAGGCCAGCGAGGCATGGCTGGCATCCAGCTCCAGCAGGCGCTTGGGCTGCATTCTTGCGGCCATGGCTTTCTGGTTTTCCGGCGCGATCATGCGGTCGTGGCGGGACAGCTGGTACCAGCTCGGCCGGTGCTTCCACGCCGGATCGCTGACCGTGTCGCCGAAAGTGCTGGCCAGCGGCGCCTTCTGGGTCACCGCCATCACCCGGCCCTCGTCGGCACTCAGGTCCTGGCAGAAGCTCTCATGGAACTTGTCCGCACGCAGCCAGAGGTAGCCATCGCTGTCCGGTGCCAGATTCGGCGCCGCCTCCGGCAGATGCTGCTGGGTGATGCCACCCGGGCTCTCGCCGGCATCAGGCGCGAAGGCAGCGATGTAAACCAGGCCCTTCACGTTGGGCTCGTTACCGGCCTGGCTGATCACCGCACCGCCGTAGGAGTGGCCGACCAGCAGCACCGGACCGTCGATCTGCCGGATCATTTTCTGGGTGCGTCCTGCGTCGTCGGCCAGCGACGTGAGCGGCAATTCCACCGCCTGCACCCGGTCGTGGCCGTTGCGATGCAGTTCCAGGATCACCTTGGCCCAGTGTGCGGCCCCGCCCCAGAACCCATGGACGAGGAGGATGGTCGGTGTCGTGCTCATGTACGGATCTCCGGCAGCGGCCGGCGGGGTGCCGACCGTGCAGCCACTGTCCGTGGGCGACGTTAATCGCTGGTGACGCGATCGGGTCACTGCAATCGTATGCGTCGCCCGATGTCACGCATGGCACTTGCCGATCCGGCCTGAAAGCGTTTTCATAAAAGTCCCCTGGAGCTTCGCATCGCGCATGACGCCTTCATCCCCACGTGCCCAGCAGCACGCCACCCGTGCCGCCTTCTTCATTCCCGGATTCGCCACCGCCGCGTGGGCGCCGATGGTGCCCTACGCCAAGGCCAAGGCCGGGCTGTCCGACGCCAGCCTTGGCGCCGTGCTGCTGTGCCTCGGGCTCGGCTCGCTGCTGGCGATGCCGTTGGCGGGCGCGCTGACCGGGCGGCTGGGTTGCCGACGGGTGATGGTGATCACCTGCGCGATGATGCTGTGCGCCCTGCCCTTGCTGGTGCTGGCGCCCTCGCCGGTGGCGCTGGGCGCGGCCCTGTTCGTGTTCGGCGCCGGCGTCGGTGCGCTGGATTGTGCGATGAACATGCAGGCGGTCGCGGTCGAGCGCGACGCCGGGCGCGCAATGATGTCCGGCTTCCACGCCTTCTACAGCATCGGTGGCTTCGTCGGTGCCGGCTGCATGACCGGCCTGCTGATCCTGGGTACACCGCTGTGGCTGGCCGCGCTGGTGTCGGTGGCGGCACTGCTGCTGGTTGCGGTGCTGTCGGCGCCGCACTGGCGACCGCAACGGATCCTGCACGAAGGCCCACTGCTGGCGCTGCCGCACGGCGTGGTGCTGTTCATCGGCGTGCTGGCCTTCGTGGTGTTCCTCGCCGAGGGCTCGATGCTGGACTGGAGCGCGGTGTTCCTGGCCGAAGTGCGGCAGGTGCCGCGTGACCAGGCCGGCGCCGGCTTCGCGCTGTTCACGCTGGCAATGACCGCGATGCGCCTGTTCGGCGACGGCATCGTCGAGCGCCTCGGACGGACCCGTACCCTGGTCTTCGGCGGCATCACCGCCGCAACAGGCTTCACCCTGGCCACGCTGGTGCCCTCGTTCCCGGTGGCGCTGGCCGGCTACGTGCTGGTCGGGCTGGGCTGCGCCAACATCGTGCCGGCACTGTTCTCGATGGCCGGCCAGCAGCGGGTGATGCCGGAGAGCATCGCCATCACTGCAGTGACCACACTGGGTTACGCCGGCATCCTCGCCGGCCCGGCGGCGATCGGTGCACTGGCACACGGCACCAGCCTCGGATTCGCCTTCCTTTGCGTGGCCGCGCTGCTGCTGGGCGTAGCCGCATCCGCGCGAGCACTGGCACGACGGGTGGCCTGACAAAAAAAGGGGACGGAGGGGATTAAGTCGCATCTGCCACGGGTGTGCTGCAAACGACTTAATCCCCTCCGTCCCCTTTTTCAGCCGTGTGCCAGCCATTCGGCCTGGGCCGGCAGCTGCGGCGCCGGGCATGCGCTCTGCGGGTGGTGCTCGTCGCGCGCCATCCAGTCGTCAACCACTCCGGCCAGCAGATCCAGCCGCAGCGGCAGGGTGATATGGTCTTCGCCGCGCATCTCGATGTAGTGCGCGCGCGGGTTGGCCTGGGCCAGTTCGCGGCCCTGGCTGACGGGTATGTGCTGATCGCCCTGCCCGTGCAGCAGCAGCACGCAGGCGCGGGTATCGGCCAGCGCACGCGCGACGTCGACGCGGTCCAGATCGACGTCGATGCGACGGCTGGCGTCGGCGATCACCTGGTTGATGTCCTGGCCGCCGTAGCGCCAGCGCGCGTACGACGCCATCGCCTGCGCCTTCAGGCCTTCCGGCTGCAGTCCCATCAGGTGCGGAATCATCGTGCGGATCGCCACACCGGCATTGGCAAACGATTCCATCGCCACCACCCCTTCCACCTGGTCGCCGAGCTTGTCGGCGGTGAATACCGCTGTGGCGGCGCCATAGGACACGCCGAACAGGTACAGCGGGCCGGTTACTTCACCACGTGCGCGCAGCTCGCCGATTACATCCACCACATCGTCGGATTCATAGGTGCCATAGCCCGACGGCCCCGCACCGGACTGTCCATGGTTGCGCAGGTCGAGCGTGACCACGCGGTAGCCGGATTCGGCCAGCTGCAACGACCACGGCAGCATCGAATCACCATTCATCATCCAGCCGTGCAGCAGCACCACGGTGCCGCGCGGTGCCTGCGCGCGGAACGGTCGCGGTACTGCCAGGCTCAAGCCGGTATCCAGCGGCAGGCCGTTCTCGTGGCGCTGCGGCAGGTAGTGATAACGCGCGCCGTAATCGCCAGGATCGAACACACGCCAGAAGATCGGCACGCCATCGCGGCCCCGCGCAAAGCCGTGGCGGTTGGGCAGTTCGGCGATGGCCGCGGCGATGCGCGGGCGATCGAGCAGGGTCGACACGCCACCTGGCGCGATCAGCCGATCGGCGAGCGAGGTGGACGAGGCATTGAGCGAGGAGGAGCATGCAGCCAGCCACAGGCCGGCGCACGCCAGCAACAACAGCAGCAGGCGCTTCATGGGCAATCGAGGATGGGTGCGACAGCGTGGCAGGTTAGCGACGCGGGCGTGGACCATCTATCGCGAGCGGATGACGGCTTGATGACAATCCGGGATCGATTCAGGTTGTCACAATGGCGCGATTGACCTCAGCATTGATCCGGATCAATGAATACGCCGGCACGATTGCCCACAGTGCCGCCATGCGCACCTCGTTCAAGCTCGCCATTGCCCTGGTCGCCACGCTGGCCGCCGCCTACGGCGTCGCCCGCACCACGCCCTACTGGTTCGCACCGCGACAGGCCGCGCAGGTCGACATCCACGATCCGGCATTGATCGCGCAGGGACAATACCTGTCGCACGCCGCAGACTGCGCGGCCTGCCACACCGCACCGGGTGGCAAGCCGTTCGCCGGTGGCCTCGGCATGCAGACGCCGATGGGCACGATCTACTCGACCAACATCACGCCCGATCCGGACACCGGCATTGGTGCCTACGACTACGCCGACTTCGAGCGCGCGGTACGTCGCGGCATCCGTCACGACGGCCAGCCGTTGTATCCGGCCATGCCGTACGCCTCGTACGTGATCGCCAGCGACGCCGAGATCAAGGCGCTGTACGCCTACTTCATGGGCTCGGTGCAACCGGTGAAGCAGAACAACGCCGACAGCACGATCCCGTGGCCGGCAAACATGCGCTGGCCATTGGCCTGGTGGCAGCTGCTGTTCGCACGCCCGCGCACGTTCAACCCGGATCCGTCGCTGGATGCCAGCCAGCAGCGCGGCGCCGAACTGGTGGAAGGCCTGGCCCACTGCGGCGCCTGCCACACGCCACGCGGCCTGGCGTTCCAGGAGAAGGCCATTGCCGATGATGGGGGCCGGCAGTTCCTTTCCGGCTCGGTGCTGGAAGGCTGGTATGCGAAGAACCTGCGCAATGAAGCGAGCGGCCTGGCCAGCTGGAGCGAGGGCGAGATCGTGGACTTCCTGCGCACCGGACGCACCGATCGGTCGGCGGCCTTCGGTGGCATGGCCGACGTGGTCGAGCACAGCACGCAGTACCTGTCCGACGCTGACCTGCTGGCGATGGCCCGCTACCTGAAGCAGCTGCCCGCCCGCGAAGGACGCAGCGCACAGTGGTCGCCCGGCAGCGACACGACCACCGCCGCACTGCGCAGCGGCGACTACCGCGTGGCCGGTTCGCTGGCCTATGCCGAGCACTGCCAGGCCTGCCACCGCGCCGACGGGCGCGGCATGCCGCGCGTCTATCCGGCCCTGGCCGGCAACTCGATCGTGTTCGCTGACGATCCCAGCTCGCTGGTGCAGGTGACCCTGATCGGTGGCCGCACGCCGCATACCCCGCGCGACCGCATGGCCTTCACCATGCCCGGCTTCGAACAGCTGCCGAACGCGCAGCTGGCACAGATCCTGACCTTCATCCGCAACAGCTGGGGCAACCAGGCCAGCGCAGTGAGCGAGGTCGACGTGGCACGCATGCGCCGGGTGGTGCGCGACAAGCCAGTGCACTACGTTCCGCAGGAGTCCGCACGATGAAACGTTCGCGCAAACGCTCCCGCCTGCTGATCGGCAGTGCGATCACCCTCGTGCTGCTGGCCGGCGCCGGTACCCTCGCTTACCGCCATCTGTACCCGGACCTGGATGCCGCCGTGGCCAGCACGATCGATATCCTCGATGCACAGGGCAAGGTGGTCGGCCACTACCGTGCACCCAGCGCCGAAGAAATCGCCGGGCTCGGCAATGCCGAGTCGGTGATGCTCGGCCGCCGCCTCCTCAACGAGACCGCACGGCTGCTGCCGGACAACGTCGGCAACGATCTGAACTGCAACTCGTGCCACATGGCCGAAGGCAAGCGGCCGTTCGGCAATCACTACTTCAACACCGGCGGCGGCGCCTATCCGCGCTACATGCCGCGTCCGGGCAAGGTGATCGGGCTGACCGAGCGCATCAACGGCTGCCTGCAGCGTTCAATGAACGGCAAGCCGCTGCCGAAGGACTCGCCGCAGATGCGTGCGATGCTCGACTACATGGCGTGGCTGAGCAGCCCTGTGCCAGTGGGTGCAAGGGTGGCTGCCCCCAGTGAGGGGCCCATCGACAGCACGCTGACCCCGGACCCGTTCCGCGGCCAGGCGCTGTACGCCGTGCAGTGCGCCGCGTGCCATGGCGACAACGGCGAAGGACGGCGCGACGCCAGCGGTGACATCGCCTTCCCGCCGCTGTGGGGCGACCACAGTTTCAACATCGGCGCCGGCATGGCGCGCCTGTACAAGGCCGCCGGCTTCGTCAAGCACAACATGCCGCCGGCGGTGACCCGCGAACCGCCACTGGGGCAGCAGGTGATGCCCGACCAGGATGCGGTGGACATCGCCAGCTACTTCATCAACCAGCCGCGGCCGGACTTCGCCAACAAGAGCAAGGACTGGCCGCGCGACCCGAAACCCAAGGACGCGCGGTACTGAGCAGAAGCCATTGGAACCGGCCGTCACACAACACGGTTCCTGCTTCGCCGCGTCATGCCGATGTCATGGGCACTGCCGACACTCCGGGGCTTCCCTCCCCTGAAGGTCCGGTTTCAATGCGAACGTTTGCGCGTTTTCCCCGTGTCTCGCTGCTTGCCGTGCTGATCGCCCCCGCCCTGGACGCCCTCGCAGAAGCACCGCAGAGCGATACGGGCGAAGCGCACAGCAGCGATGCCCGTACCCTGGACCAGGTACAGGTGATCGGCCAGGCCACCAGCTACGCCAAGACGTCGGTGCGCGCAGAAACACTGAACCGGCAGACGGTGATGAGCAGCGTCAACGATGCGCTGAACGAAGTGCCGGGCGTGGTGGTCAGCGAGGCCGACGCTACCGGTTCGTCGGTGTGGGGCACGCAGATCAGCATGCGTGGCTTCGTCACCAACCGCGATACGCAGCAGATCGGCACCACCATCGACGGCCTGCCCAACGGCGGCTCCGGCTACGGCGGCGGCTCGCTGGCCAACCGCTACATCGACACCCTCGACCTGGAGACGGTGGAAGTCAGCCAGGGCACCGCTGACATCTCCTCGCGTTCGAACGAAGCACTGGGTGGCACGCTCAACTTCCTTACCATCGACCCGCTGCAGGACAGCCGCCTGCGCTTCGTGGTCGGTGCCGGTGACAACGAGGCGCGCAAGTACTACGTGCGCTACGACACCGGCCTGCTCGGCGGCCACACCCGCGCCTGGGTCAGCGCCTCCTCGTCGAAGGTGCACGACTGGATCGACGGCACCGGCCACGCCAGCAACGACCACATCGCTGGCAAGTTCATCACCGAACTGGATCGCTGGACCCTGACCGGCTACCTGTCCTACAACGATGCCGACGAGCCGGAATACACCAGCGTCTCACCGAAGGGCTTTGCCACCCATCCGGATCGCGACAACCTGGTCGGCACCCTCACCGGCATTCCCTATCTGGACCAGAACTTCCGTTCGGGCTCGCGTGCGCTGCGCGAGAACACTTTCGGTTACCTGCGTGCGGCCTTCGACGGCGGCAACGGGTTCAAGGCCTCGGTGGCCGCCTACGGGCACCGCATGCAAGGTCGTGGCGACTGGCTTCCACCCTACCTGGCGCAGGTCAGCGATGAGGGTGCGGGCCGCCCCGAATCGGAATATCTCGGTGGCAAAACCGTGTACGGCGGCAGCAACCGTGGCCAGATCTTCTTCGTCAATACCGATGGCAGCGCCGCGCAGCGCCTGGCCAGCTGCACCCCGCGCCTGGGCTTCACCGCCGAGTACGATCCGAACTGCTACGCGGGCAACGTGCTGGGCGCGCAGTCCTACCGCCACACCCACTACGACAACGACCGCATGGGCGTGACCGCCGACGTCGAATGGCGGCAGACCTTCGGTGCGATCGACAACACCATCCGTGGTGGCCTCTGGGTGGAGAAGCTGGACCGTTCGGCACGCCGTGACTGGCACCGCCTGCTCAACGTCGGCCAGGACATCGCCTTCGACCACCAGCCGTACTGGGTGCAGTTCGAGGACAAGTACAAGGTCGACGAGCAGATGTACTACGTCGAGGACGTGGCCCGCTTCGGTCCGTTCAGCGCGCGCCTGGGCGTGAAGCAGTTCTTCGTCGACCAGTCGCGCCGCCGCGTGATCGGTGCCAGCGAGCACGTCAAATCCGATTCCAGGTCCGATCCACTGTTGTCCACCGGCGTCACCTGGGCACCGGGTGTGGAAGGCATGGAGCTGTTCGCCGGCTTCTCGCAGAACTTCGCCGCCATCCCCTCCGGCGTGCTTGGCGAGACCGACCCGCAGCGCTTCCGCAACGTCGAGCCCGAAACCGCCGACAACATTGAAGTGGGCATGCGCATCAGCCGCTGGCCGCTGACCGCCTCGGTCACGCTTTACAACATCAAGTTCGACAACCGCATCGTCTATCTGCCGGCAGGTTTCGTCAGTGGCATCGACTACCTGGGCGAGACCGATGGTGTCTACGAGAACTTCGGCGGCGTGGAAAGCAACGGCCTGGAAGCCGCGTTCGGCTATGGGTGGAACAACGGCTGGCGGATCAACGCGGCCTACACCTACAACCGCTCCAAGTACCTGGGCAGCGGCAATGCCGCGCGTGATGCCCAGCTGGGCATCGTCGACGGCGCCAAGGTGATCGGCCAGCCGGAGAACACCCTGGTGCTGTCGGCCGACTGGCAGGGCGCCAACTGGAACTTCGGCCTGTCCGGCCGTTACCTGGGCACGCGCTACCTTGATGCCGCCAACGTCAACACGCTGCCCTCGGCCACCGTGTTCAACGCCAACATCGGCTTCGACCTGCAGGGGCTGTCGCCGCGCCTGAAGGGCATGGGTGCCAACCTGGTGGTGAGCAATCTCACCGACAAGCGGTATCTTGCAGGGGTGGACGGCCGCGACAACGCCTTCATCGGCGCTCCGCGCACCGTCGGCATCTCCTTCCGCGTGGACCTGTGAGTGAGCCCGTGACCGATATCGGCCGACGCCGGTTGTTGCAGGCCGGCGTTGCCGCCGGCCTTTCTCCGCTGCTGCCCAGCATCGCCCGGGCCGCAGCGATCGCCCCTGCCGCGCAGACGCGCAGCCTGGAAGACCTGCAGCACATCGTGGTGTTCATGCAGGAGAACCGTTCGTTCGACCACTACTTCGGCACGCTGCCGGGGGTACGTGGCTTCGGTGATCGGTTCGTCGCCCCGGCCGCCGCGCTGCAAGCCGGTGGCCGCACCCGCAGCCTGTGGCTGCAGCCCGATGCCAGCGGCACGCGGGCGATCGCGCCGTTCCCGCTGGATACCGCCGCACACTTCGGCTACATGCGCGTGGAAGGTACGCCGCATACCTGGCCCGATGCGCAGCGCGCCTGGGACCACGGCCGCATGGGGCGATGGCCGAAGGCCAAGCAGAACCACTCGATGGGCTACTTCCAGCGCAGCGACCTGCCGTTCCAGTTCGCGCTGGCCGATGCCTTCACGATCTGCGATGCGTACCACTGCGCGATGCAGGCCGGCACCAACCCGAACCGGGTGTTCCTGTGGACCGGCCACAACGATGCACAGGCCCGTGCCGGTGGCCCGGTAATCGCCAACTCGCATGACAACTTCCCCGAACACGGCGGGCATCCGGCGTCGTACCGCTGGACCAGCTATGTCGAGCGTCTGCAGAAGGCTGGCGTTTCCTGGCAGATCTACCAGGACATGGCCGACAACTTCACCGACAACCCGCTGGCCGGCTTCGAGGCGTTCCGTCGTGCCTACAGCGCGGCACCCGGACATGATCCGCAGCTGCGCGCACGCGCTGTCAGCACCCGTGGCCTGCCACAGCTGCGCCAGGACGTACTCGACGGGCGCCTGCCTCAGGTCAGCTTCATCATCGCCGATGCCGCCGGCAGCGAACATCCCGGCCCGTCCAGCCCGGCCCAGGGCGCGGCCTATACCGCGCGCGTGCTGGATGCGCTGACCGCCGATCCGGAAGTGTGGAGCCGCACCGCCCTGCTGCTGATGTTCGACGAGAACGACGGATTCTTCGACCACATGCCGCCACCGGCCCCTCCCTCACCGGTGAACGGTGGATGGGCAGGTGCCTCGTCCGTCAGTACCGAGGGCGAGTATCACCGTCATCCCGCACCGGGCGACGAGAAGTACGATGCCGCCGAACTGCGCGGGCGCCCGTATGGTCTCGGTCCGCGTGTGCCGCTGTACGTGATTTCGCCGTGGAGCCGCGGCGGCTGGGTCGATTCGCAGGTGTACGACCACACCTCGGTCATACGCCTGATCGAACGTCGCTTCGGCGTGGCCGCACCGGACATCTCGCCGTGGCGCCGTGCGGTCTGCGGGGATCTGAGCAACGCGTTCGACTTCGCCCAGCGTGATACCCGTCCGTTCGTGCGCGGCCTGCCGGACATGAGCGCGGTGGCCGCGCGTGCCGCCGCCCTGCCGGGACGCACCGTGCCCGCGTTGCCCGAGGGACTGAAGCCGGCGAAACAGGAAAGCGGTGTACGCCCGGCGCGTGCCCTGCCCTACCGGCCGCAGGCATCGATCGCTGCGGTCGACGCTGCGGGCGTGGACCTGACGTTGTCCTGCGAAGGCGCAGCGGCTGTGCTGCATGTCTACGACCGGCTGCGGCTGGATGCGGTGCCACGCCGCTACACGCTGCTGCCCGGTAGGCCGCTGCGCGAGCGCTGGCCGCTGGATGCCCAGGGCCGCTATGACCTGTGGTTGCTCGGCCCGAACGGCTTCCACCGCCACTTCCAGGGAGCGGCCACGGGTCCTGCCGTGCAGGCTTCAATCGATCGCGTCGATGACCAACTGCGGCTCCGCCTGCGCAATCTGGGTGACAGTGCACAGCAGGTGCGCGTGCACGGCGGCGCCTATGCAGGACACATGCCCGAACAGACATTGGCGCTGCCCGCACATGCGCAGACTTCATTGGCGTGGGATGCTACGCCTACCGCCGGCTGGTATGACCTGCGCGTCAGCGCGGGTGGGAGTGTGCTGCGTTTGGCCGGCCGCGCCGAGGATGGGCGCCCCGGCACCAGTGACCCGGCGATGGGCACCGAGCCGCTGCGGTTCGAGCACGATTGAAGAATCCCTGTAGAGCCGAGCCCATGCTCGGCTGCTTTCGCCCTGGTCGCATTGCCCCGAAAAAAGCAGCCGAGCGTGGGCTCGGCTCTACAGCGCAGACCGGTAGATTCAGGCCTCCTGCAGCCCCGGCCGGCCGTGCTCCACCGCGTAGCGCTTCCAGCTCTGCAGCGCGCCATTCGGCTGCATCACGGTATCCAGCGTCTTCATGTCGCCGATCCACGCATCGCGGGTGACATCACACAGCACGTAGCCACGCTTGTCGGTGGTCGCCTTCAGGTAGGGGCTGTGGGCAAGCTGGTTCCTGGCATACGCGTCCACGCCCTGGCCGTCGGCACCGGAAGTGATCGAGGTGGCGAGGAACTCGCTGGAGACCACGCCCGAGTCACGGTGGTCCTGCACCAGATCGCTGGCATAGTGGCGATGCGCGTCGCCGCAGGCGGTCACCACGTTGCCGAAGCCCACCTTCTCGATGTGGTCGAGCAGGCGCCGGCGGCTGTCCAGATAGCCCGACCACTGATCGTCGGACGACTGCACCACCCCATCCTTCTCGCGCATGTAGTTGCCCAGCGCCACCTGGTGGGCGATGGTGTGCCAGCGCGGTGCGGCATCGGCCAGGCCGTCGAACAGCCAGCGCTCCTGCTTCGCCCCCACAATGCTGCGCTCCGGCGATTCCACTTCCTCACGCAGCGCCATGCTCACCTGCTTGCTGCGGTACTGGCGGGTGTCGAGCAGGTGCAGGTCCATCAGCGTGCCGTAGCGTGCACGTCGGTACATCTGCATGTGGCCATCGCGCGGGAATGCCGAACGGCGCAACGGCATGTTCTCGTAGTAAGCCTGGAACGCCTGCGCGCGGCGCAGCAGGAATACTTCGCTGGGCGTGTCATCCTGGTCTTCGGCGCCGGCCCAGTTGTTGTCCACTTCATGGTCGTCAAAGGTGACGAACCACGGTGCCGCCGCATGCGCGGCCTGCAGGTCGGCATCGCTCTTGTACTGGGCGTAGCGGCGGCGGTAATCATCCAGCGTGTAGATCTGCGGGCCGACGTGGTTGCGCAGGTTGGTGAACGGCTGTCCGTTCATCTTCCGCAGGCCCGGCTGGCTTTCGCCTTCGTAGATGTAGTCACCGTAGTGGAAGACGAAATCGAGTGATTCCTCGGCGATGCGTCGCCACGCGGTGTAGTGGCCTTCTTCGTAATGCTGGCAACCGGCCACCACGAAGCGAACGCGATCCACCGCTGCCGTGGCTGCCGGCAGCGTGCGCGTGCAACCCACTGCGCTGGCGTGGCCGCCTACGGTGAAGCGGTACCAGTAGGGCCGTCCGGGCGCCAGCCCGTCCAGCTCCACGTGCACCGCGTGGCCGAGTTCGGGATGCGCCATTGCCGAACCCTGGCGTACCACCCTGCGCATGCCTTCGTCTGCTGCCAGCTGCCACTCGACCACCATCGGCCGGGCCGGCATGCCACCGCCGAACACCAGCGGCTCGGTCGCCAGCCGTGTCCACAGCACCATGCCATCGGCCGAGGGATCACCCGAGGCCACGCCCAGGGTGAAGGGCGTGCTGGCAAAGCGCGGCTTGGCCAGCAGGTTGCGCGGGTTCAGCGCGGTGGCATCGGCCTGCGCGGCCAGCGCGTGTGCCGTGCCCATCCAGGCGCCGGCAGCAGACAGGCCGGCCAGGGCCAGGAATCGCCTGCGATTGATCGTATCCACGGCGCTGCCCTCAGTTGTAGATGATGTGGAAGTAGAAGAAGCGGCCGTAGTCGTCGATCTCGGTACGGAAGCGCCCATTCGGGCCGGTGCTGTAGGTCGGCTGGGTGTTGAACAGGTTCTTGGCTTCGTACTTCAGCGTCACGTGCCTGCCGACCTTGTGGCTGAAGGCCATGTTGAACGTCATGTACGGGTCGTAGTACGAATCCAGCCATTCGGTGTCACCGAAGTCGACCAGCATCCGGCTGCGGTAGGTTCCGGAAAGGCGCAGCTGCGCGCTCCTCCACGGCATGCGCCAGATCACCGAACCATTGAGCGACCAGTCCGGCTGGTACAGCAGGCGATCCAGGCGGCGCGCGGTGCCATCACTGATGCGGTAGTCGGTCTGCCCTTCCAGCCGCGTGGCGTTGAAGTACATGTCGAAGCGCTGGCGGCCCCACTGCAGGTTGCGGTTGGCCACCGCGAACTCGACACCGCGCAGCTTCGACTCATCGGTGTTCATCGGCTGGGTGACCCGATAGCGGGTATCACCCACGTTCTCGAAGGTGGTCAGGGTGTAGATGTCGTCCTTGATCACCTTGTCGAACAACGCCACCGAGACCAGGCCGTTGTTGCCGTTGAAGTACAGGTCCCATGCAAGGTCGATGTTGGTGGAACGGCGCGGCTGCAGATCGGCATTGCCCTGCTTGATGGTGCAGAAGCCCCTGCCCTCCTCGTCATCGCCACAGCTGGTGCTGGTGGTCTGGGCGATGTTGCTCGGCGTCGGCCGGCCCAGCGTGCGGCTGGCGGAGAAGCGCAGGCGCTGGTCCTCGGTGAGCTTGAAGGTTGCGTTCAACGAGGGCAGCAGGTTGTTGTAGCCACCGCTCGTGTTGCGGAACGCAGAGGTATAGGTAGCGCCGCCATCATCGCTGAACGGGCTGTAGGCATCGAAGCGGGTGTGGTCGTAGCGCAGGCCACCGATCAGCAGCAGCCGGTCCCAGGCGTAGTGCGCGGATACATACGCATTGGTGATGTCCTCCACGTACTTGTAGTCGCTGGTGAAGTTGGCATTCGGATACGCCGCATTGTTGCTGCCCAGTTTCGGCAGCAGTTCCTCGGTCCACTTGCGGTTGTCGATCAGCGGGAAGCCGGGCACGCTGCCCAGCAGTGTCGAACCCGGATACAGGTAGTCGTTGAGCGTGGCGCTGCTCTTGAAGTAGTCGAAGTCGATGTCCTGCCAGATCTTCAGGTGGCGGTACTCGGCGCCGGTGGCCAGGCCGAAGCCACGCGCATCGGCGTCGATGTTGTAGCTGAAATCGGCGCGCAGGTTGTCGATGCTCTCCTTGGCATCGCGCGGGGAGACGTAGGCCTGCGCCGGATTGAGCTTGAATGCGGAGCTGGTCAGCAGGCTGGAATCGGAAACCGCCACCGCGTTGGGGAACCCGTGGCTGTCGTTCTCGTAGTCGACGAACAGATTGCTGGGGTAGGCGCGTACACCCCAGTAGACCTGGCTGTTGTGGAAGGTCTCTTCGGTGTGGCCACCGCGCAGGGTCAGCCGCGAACGGTCGCCGATGTCCCAGTTGAAGCTGGCGATGGCGCCACGGTTGCTGCGGTCCCAGCGGTCGTGGCGGTTCTTGATGTAGATGCTGTTGATCTGGGTGGTACCGCTGTCCTCGGTCTGGTTGCGGACCGGAAACTTGGCGTTGCCGTACAGATCCGTCTTGTTCATCGTCGAGTTCTCGTAGAACCGGTACGAATACAGCAGCAACGATGCGTAGAACGGATCATCCAAGGGCTTCCACTCAAGCTTGGCGGAGCCACCGAAGTTGGTGATGAAGTTGGTATAGGTGCCAGTGCTGAAGTTGCCAGGCGCACGCAGCCCGTTCCAGCCCTTGGCCTCGTCCGGGCCCGTGGTACCGTCGGTGAGGTATTTGCCAGCGTCGTTGTAGTAGTAGTTCGACTCCACCCAGCGCTTGACGCTGTTGCGCGAACGCTGCTCGTAGCGTGCCACCGCAACGATGCCGAACTCCTGGTCGACACCAAACTGGTTGGAGAACACCATCTTGGCGCTCTTGCCGAAGTGACCCAGGGTCTCGTGGTTGCCGCCTGCGCTGCGCTCGACGTTGGTCTCGGCGGTGGAATAGATGCCTGCCACATCGGCAAACACGTACTTGCCTGACCGGTCGAAGGCACTGCGGCTGATGATGTCGATCACGCCGCCGATCGCATCCGGTGCCTGCTCCGCACTGAAGCTCTTGTAGATGTCGGTACGGGTGCCGATGTCGCTGGGAATCAGCTGCAGGTTGTTCATTCGCTCGCCGGAGCCACTGCCTCCCACGCTGGCAATCGCGATGCCATCGATGGTGGTGTAGTTGAGGTTGGCCTGTACGCCGCGCACGGTCACGTAACGTGGCTCGCCGGCATCCTCCACCGCACTCAGGCCTGGAGCGGCCATCAGGCTCTCGGCCAGGGTCTCGTCGCCGTAGCTGTCCATCTCGTCGTACACCACCGAATCCTTGATCACCGGTGAGCGCTTCTTCTGGTCGATGACCTCATGTGCAGCAATCACCTTCACCGTGTCCAGGGTCGGCGCCACCATTGCCTCGGCCTCGCGCGGCTTCGGCGCGGCCGGCTTCGGTTGGTTGCGTGCTGGCGCCGGATCGATGGCGATGACATTGCCATCGACCACGGTGTACCCCAGGCCGGTACCGGCCAGCAGCGCGTCCAGCGCCTGCCTGACGGTGGCACCGCGCGGCACCGCACCGGCCATGCGGGCATCACCGCCGGCCGAGTACAGGAACTGCACCCCGGAACTGCGCGACAACTGCTCCAGCGCACGCGCCAACGGCTGCGCCGCGATCGGCGTGGATACACGCGCCTCCAGGCCATCGGCACCGGCGGCGAAGGCCAGCGGCACGCTGCAGGGAGACAGGGCGAGGATGATCGACAGGTAGAGCGTGTTGCGCATCACGGGTCCTTGGAAGAGAGAGAAGGCAGCAGGCGCCGCTGCGTGGCTCGGCAGCGGCTTCTCCCAAGTAAGAGCCCGCATCCACCGAAGTGGAGAACGCGGATTCGATGAATTTTTTTTGACAGTCCACGGCCATTTCGGCCTCAGCGACTGCCAACCCGCACGGTGTCGCCTTCGCGCCTCACCACGAAACGCGGGTCGCGTTCGAGGAAGGCCTGCAGCGCACCGATGCGATGCGCATCGAGACTGCCCGACAACCGTGCCGATGCCGCGCCTTCGTCCAGCACGCGGACCTGCACCTGGTTGTGCCGGTTGAAGGCAGCGGCCACCTCGTCCAGCCGCTCATCCAGGAAGGACACCTTGCGTTGCTGCCAATCCAGCAGCATCGACAATGGCAGGTCCAAGGACTCGACCGCATGGCTGCCCGCGTCGACCTGCACCACTCGGCCTTCGCCCAGCTGCGCAAGACGCCGGGCGTCCGCACCCTGGCTCCATACCTCCACCTCGCCGGAGACCACGCCGATGCGCGTGCTCTGCAGCCGTCGCGATACATCGAATACCGTGCCGATATCCCGGATCTCCAGGCCGTTCACCTGCACCTCGAACGGACGGCGATCGCGGGCGATGTCGAACGTGGCCTCACCCTGCAGCAGCTCCACCTTGCGGCTGAACCAGCCCATGCGTACCCGCAGGCGGCTGTCCGCGTTGAGCCGCACCTGGGTCTGGTCGGGCAGCATCAGGTCGCGAAGTTCACCCTGTCCGGCACTGTAAAGCTGCTCGGTGGGCATCACCTGCGGAACCAGGCCCACGCCGAGCAAGGTGATACAGGCTGCGGCAGCTGCCACCCACCAGCGCGCACGACCGCGCCGCGGCACAGCGCGCGGCGGCGCGTGCACGCCACCGAACAGCGGCACCACCTTGGCAGCGACCTGGCGCGGTGGCAGCGGCGCCTCTTCAGGCAACGGCGATTGCAGCGCTTCGCCCACCTGCCGGTGCAACGAGAGGACGCGCAAGTAGGCGCGC
This sequence comes from Stenotrophomonas sp. Sm10, assembly GCF_030985515.1. NCBI lineage: Bacteria > Pseudomonadati > Pseudomonadota > Gammaproteobacteria > Lysobacterales > Lysobacteraceae > Stenotrophomonas > Stenotrophomonas sp. Sm10. The sequence continues at coordinate 4,842 of NZ_JAPTFO010000068.1, read as the reverse complement.
ACATGCTCCGGCGAGCGCTTCATCCAGTCCAGGAACGCGAGGCGCCCGGCCTCATCCAACGGCCCCTCGCGGTTGCCCAGGAACCAGTCCATGGCCTCGCAGGCGATCGTGTCGTCGGCCACGGGCGATGAGGTCCGGTTCATGTGAGCTCCCTGGCGCCCAGCACCTTCCTGCAGGCCTCCAGCCCCTTGCCGATGTGCTTGCGCACCATGTGCACCGACACCTGCAGCTGCTGGCTGATTGCCGGGCAGTCCAGCCCGTCGCGGTAGTGCAGCTCCATCACCCGCCGCGTGGTTGCCGGCAGTCGTGCGATGGTGCTGCGGATATCGTTCCAGCGCTGCGCACGCTCGAAATCACCTTCGATGTCTTCTTCGCTTTTCAGCACTTCGGCCAGCAGGTCGACGTCTTCCAGCGGCGGCAGCGACGACCGCGCTCGCGCATGCTCGCGCGCCAGGTTGGCCGCCACGGTGAACAGGTAGGCTTCCGGATTCTCGACCGCATCGGCATCTTCGCCGGTGCTGCGCAGCAGGCGCAGGTAGACCTCCTGCGCCAGGTCTTCGGCATCCTCGCTGGCCGAACCGCGACGCAGGAAGAAGCCACGCAGTAGCCGGCGCCGCAGCGCGTAGCTTTTCTCCCAGATCCTCACGCTGTTCACGGCCGGCCAACCACCCCGAGGCTGGAAAGCCCCGCAGGGTGACCGCCATCGATGACAGTGGCGTTTCAACGACCGGCAGGCAGCCGCTAGAATGCGGCCCCTGCGATGTCCCGGCAGCCGGCACAAGGAGTGCCCCGCAATGAACGCCCGCACCGCCATCAACACCCTCAGCAGCCTGCTGTTCCTGCTGCTGGTCGCCCACACCACCGCCTACCAGCAGCAGATGTGGCCGCCCAGCCGGGTCATCCATGTGCATCCGGTGATCGTCGTCCTCGCCTATGCGCTAGGTGTGCTCACGCTGCTGTTGTGGATCGGCGGTCGTCGTGCACCGGAACCCGCCCAACGCCTGGCGCGCTGGTTGCCCGTCGTCGCCTGGTGCCTGCTGGGCGTCGGCGTGGCGATCATCCCGGTGTTCCTGCCGGGGCTGTCCCCGGCCTGATCAGCGGCCGCGCCCAGCGCATCGGCCCATGATACGGCGCGCGGCACCAACCCTTGCTTGCCAGAGACCCAAGCCCCGCCCGCCTATCGAAGCATGGGGGGGCAGGCCTACGCTTGTCTTCTCGGTGGCCGCCACGGTCGCCCTTCGCGTCACGGCGCCCGCCATTGCGACCCCGCTCCAGTGCTGTGCGCCCTGCCGGTGTTGTCGCCCAGGCAGACCTCCGACCGGCGCCCTCTGGAGACAGCCATGAACCAAGCCCTCATTCCCTTCGATACCGATCCACTGGAAACCCAGGAGTGGCGTGAATCGCTGGAGGCGGTGATGCAGGCCGGCGGCCGGCCGCGCGCGCACTACCTGATCGACCAGCTGAGCGATCTGGACGCCCGGCAGCACGGCGACCTGCATACCCGTGCCTGGACCGCCTACGTCAACACCATCCCGCCCGAGCGCCAGCCGGCCTACCCGGGTGACCTGGCCATCGAGCGCCGCCTGAACGCGATGATCCGATGGAACGCGATGGTGATGGTGCTGCGTGCCGGCAAGCATTCCAACGTCGGCGGCCACATCGCCACCTACCAGTCGGCGGCAGTGCTGTACGACGTGGGCTTCGATCATTTCTTTCGTGGCCGTACCGACACCTTCGACGGCGACATGATCTACATCCAGGGCCACTCCGCGCCAGGGATCTACGGCCGCGCGTACGTGGAAGGCCGCATCGATCCGGCACGGATGGACAACTTCCGCCGCGAAGCCGGCCGCGAAGGCCTGTCCTCATATCCGCACCCGCGCCTGATGCCGGAGTTCTGGCAGTTCCCCACCGTGTCGATGGGGCTGGGCCCGTTGACCGCTGCCTACCAGGCGCGCTACATGCGCTACCTGGAATACCGCGGCCCGAAAGAGCACCAGGGCCGCAAGGTCTGGGCCTTCCTCGGCGATGGCGAAATGGATCAGCCCGAATCGCTGGCGGCGATCTCGCTGGCCGGCCGCGAGCGGCTGGACAACATCGTGTTCGTGGTCAACTGCAACCTGCAGCGCCTGGACGGGCCGGTGCGCGGCAACGCCAAGGTCATCCAGGAACTGGAAGGCACCTTCCGCGCGGCCGGCTGGAACGTGATCAAGCTGATCTGGGGCAGTGGCTGGGACGACCTGCTGGCCCGCGACCACAGCGGCCTGCTGCGCCAGCGCATGATGGAATGCGTGGATGGTGACTACCAGACCTTCAAGTCGCAGAGCGGTGCCTACGTGCGCGAGCATTTCTTCGGCCGCTACCCCGAGCTGCTGGAGCTGGTCGCGCATATGAGCGACGACGATATCTGGGCGCTGGCGCGTGGCGGCCATGATCCGCAGAAGGTCTTCGCTGCCTACCAGCAGGCGGTGAACACCCGCGGCCGGCCGACGGTGATCCTGGCCAAGACGGTCAAGGGTTTCGGCATGGGCGAAGCCGGCGAAGGCCAGAACATCAACCACCAGCTGAAGAAGATGAGCGCCGATGCGGTGCGTGCCTTCCGCGATCGCTTCAACCTGCCGGTCAGCGACGAGCAGCTGGAGGACATGCCGTATCTGCGACCGGAGCCGGGCAGCCCCGAGGCGGCCTACTTCGCCGAGCGCCGCCGCATCCAGGGCGGCCAGCTGCCGGCGCGGCTGGCGAAGGTCGATCCGCTGCCGCTGCCGCCGCTGTCGATCTTCAACACCCAGCTGCAGGGCAGCGGCGATCGCGGCCAATCCACCACCATGGGCTTCGTGCGCATCCTCACCCGCCTGCTGAAGGACCCGGAGCTGGGCAAGCTGGTCATTCCGATCGTGCCCGATGAATCGCGCACCTTCGGCATGGAAGGCCTGTTCCGCCAGATCGGCATCCACTCCTACCTGGGCCAGCTGTACACCCCGCAGGATGCCGGCCAGCTGAGCTACTACAAGGAAGCCAAGGACGGCCAGATCCTGCAGGAAGGCATCAACGAATCCGGTGCGATCTGCTCGTGGATCGCGGCCGGTACCGCCTACAGCAACCACGGCCTGGCGACGATCCCGTTCTACATCTTCTACTCGATGTTCGGCCTGCAGCGCGTCGGTGACCTGGCCTGGGCCGCCGCCGATGCGCGCACCCGTGGATTCCTGCTGGGTGCCACCTCCGGCCGCACCACGCTGATGGGCGAAGGCCTGCAGCACGCTGACGGCCACAGCCACGTGCTGTCATCGGTGATTCCCAGCTGCGTGTCCTACGACCCGACCTACAACTACGAGCTGGCGGTGATCATCCATGACGGCCTGCGCCGCATGTATGTCGACCAGGAAGACATCTACTACTACATCACCGTGCTCAACGAGAACTATCCGCAGCCGGCACTGCCGGAGGGCGTGGAAGCGGGCATCCTGAAGGGCCTGTATCTGCTGCACCCGGCAGCCGCCGATGCCGCCTCGCAATCACGCGTGCAGCTGATGGGCAGCGGTTCGATCCTGCGCGAGGTGGAAGCCGCGGCGAAACTGCTGCTGCAGGACTTCGGCATCGCCAGCGATGTCTGGAGCGCGACCAGCCTGACCGAACTGCGCCGCGATGGCCTGGCTGCCGAACGCTGGAACCTGCTGCACCCGGCTGAGGAACCGCGCGTACCCTACGTGCAGGAGTGCCTGCAGGGCCATGATGGCCCGGTGGTGGTGGCCACCGACTACATGAAGATCGTCGGCGACCAGATACGTCCCTTCATCAACGACCGCCGCTTCATCGCACTCGGTACCGATGGCTTCGGCCGTTCCGACACGCGTGAGTCGCTGCGCACGTTCTTCGAAGTGGATCGCCACTTCATCGTGCTGGCCGCCCTGAAGTCGCTGGCCGACGAAGGCCGCATCGAACGCTCGCGGATGCAGGAGGCCATCGACAGGTACGGCATCGACGCCGGCAAGCGCGACCCGGCCGCGGTATAAGGCTGCTGCATTCACCACGCCCGCTGTGCGGGCGTGGTGCAGGCGGCGCCGCTACGGTATCCGCTTGAACAGATTGGTCTGCAGGATCGGCGTACCGTCGTGACCGTAGAACGCCTTGGTCTCGGTCATCGTCGTACGGTCGGCCGCCACGGTATAGATGCGGGTGGAGGCCGGCGTGCCGTGGTCCACCAGCTGCATCACCAGGGTGTTCGGCGCCGGCAGTTTCAGGTTGGCCTTGTCCGCGCCGTAGGTGCCGGACAAAGGCCCCGGCGTGCCGTCGAGGGACAGCGTGCCATCGGACTCCATGGTCCTGCCGTCGTGCAGCACGATGTCGACGTGCGAACTCCAGCGTCCACCCCCGGCATCCTTGAATTCCAGCACCACCTGTTTCGGGCGCTGCGCCTCGGGCAGCGCCGAGGTGGCAATGTCCAGCGACCAGCGTCCCAGCAGCGGTGAGGGCGAAGCCTCCACGGCCAGCGCCGGAACGGCGGCCAGCGAAAGCGCAGACAACAACACAGCGGACAGCAGCTTCATACGTTGCTCCGTTTCCGTGAAGAAGATGCTGCGTGAAGCGCTGTGGGGCGCAGCATCCGGATCGTGCACAGCATCGGCGCCCCGCACAAGGCAGAGCGCTGAACGGCCGGCAACCTCATTCGCGCCTCCCGTGTGTTCGGCCTCGCGACTAGAGCCAAAACGCCCTTGTTGCCCGCAAGAGTTACGTTATAACATTTCACGTAATCTTCACGGAGCGTGCCATGCGTCGCCATCTGCTTGCTGCTGCCATTCTGCTCGCCGTCCACACCGCCCAGGCCGCAGACGAACCCACCCT
>NZ_JAPTFO010000067.1:0-23053 GCF_030985515.1 Stenotrophomonas sp. Sm10 | reverse complement strand
CCCCCCCCCCCGCCCCCCCCCCCGTCCAGGAAACAACGAACAGCCTAAGGCCGATTACTCGGACTTGTTGCCGTTCAGCTGTGCACGCAGCAGTGCGCCCAGCTGGGTGGTGCCGCTGGAAGCCGAAGAGGACTGGTATTCCTCCAGCACTTCGCGCATTTCCGCGTCGTCCTTGGCCTTGATCGACAGCTGCAGGGTACGGCCCTTGCGGTCCATGCCCACGAACTTGGCTTCGACCTTGTCGCCGACCTTCAGGTGCTGGGTGGCGTCGTCAACGCGCTCGTTGGCGATGTCGCGGGCCGAGACGTAACCTTCGATGCCGTCAGCCAGCTCGATGATCGCGCCCTTGGCGTCGACTTCCTTCACCACGCCTTCGACCTTGGAGCCCTTCGGATTGGCAGCCATGTACTGGCCGAACGGATCCTGCTCCAGCTGCTTCACGCCCAGGGAGATGCGCTCGCGCTCCGGATCGACAGCCAGGACGACGGCGTCCAGGGTATCGCCCTTCTTGAAGTTGCGAACGACGTCTTCGCCGGTGGTGTTCCAGCTGATGTCGGACAGGTGGACCAGGCCGTCGATGCCGCCGTCCAGGCCGATGAAGATGCCGAAGTCGGTGATCGACTTGATCTGGCCCGACACCTTGTCACCCTTCTTGTGGGTGGCAGCGAAGGTTTCCCACGGGTTGGCGGCAACCTGCTTCATGCCCAGCGAGATGCGGCGACGCTCTTCATCGACGTCCAGCACCATCACTTCGACTTCATCACCAACCTGCACAACCTTGGACGGGTTGACGTTCTTGTTGGTCCAATCCATCTCCGAGACGTGCACCAGGCCTTCGACGCCCGGCTCGATCTCAACGAACGCACCGTAATCGGTGACGTTGGAGACCTTGCCGAAGACGCGGCTGTTGGCCGGGTAACGACGGCCGATGTTGTCCCACGGATCCTCGCCCAGCTGCTTCAGGCCCAGCGAAACGCGGTTGCGCTCGCGGTCGAACTTCAGCACGCGAACGTCCAGCTCGTCGCCGACGTTCACGACTTCCGACGGGTGACGCACGCGCTTCCACGCCATGTCGGTGATGTGCAGCAGGCCGTCGATACCGCCCAGGTCCACGAACGCGCCGTAATCGGTCAGGTTCTTGACGACACCCTTCAGGATCGCGCCTTCCTGCAGCTTGTCCATCAGCTGCTCGCGCTCTTCCGAGTGCTCGCTTTCGACGACAGCGCGGCGCGAGACCACGACGTTGTTACGCTTGCGGTCCAGCTTGATGAGCTTGAACTCGAGCTCCTTGCCTTCCAGGTAGGCCGGATCGCGCACCGGGCGCACATCGACCAGGGAACCCGGCAGGAAGGCGCGGACATCCTTGATGTCCACGGTGAAACCACCCTTGACCTTGCCGCTGATGCGGCCGGTGATGGTTTCGTTCTTTTCCAACGCTTCTTCCAGCTCGTCCCACACCATCGCGCGCTTGGCCTTCTCGCGCGACAGGACGGTTTCGCCGAAGCCGTTCTCGATCGAGTCGAGGGCGACCTTGACGATGTCGCCTTCGGCGACGTCGATTTCGCCAGCGTCGTTACGGAACTGTTCGATCGGCACGATGCCTTCGGACTTCAGGCCAGCGTTGATCACCACGACGTCGCCGCGGACTTCAACAACGGTACCGCTGACGATGGCGCCCGGCTTCAGCTTGGCCAGGTTGGCCTGGCTGGCTTCAAACAGTTCGGCAAATGATTCGGTCATTAGATTTACTCTGTTGGACACATGGGTCGGTGGCGTCCCCTTCAGGGGAATGGCGACCGCCCGCCTGTTGGTCGACCCCGGGAACGCAGGTCGTGTGTAGTAGGAAAACCGCCACGCATCAGTGCGCGACGGAGCGGGTACAGCACTGCTTTGCGCGACCACTGCCGATGCGGCTGGCAGTGCTCCCGCGCGAACGGATCAGGCAGCCGGAACCGGAAGCAGATCCATCACTCGGGCAACGACATCATCGATGCCGATGCCTGTGGTGTCGATGAGGACAGCATCGTCTGCCGGCTTCAGGGGCGCCACGGTACGCTGGGCATCACGGGCGTCGCGGGCCATGATCTCGCGCAGGAGGTCATCAAAGTTAACAGAAACCCCCTTGTCTTTCAACTGCTTATGCCGGCGCTCGGCGCGCTCCTCGGCGCTGGCGGTCAGGAAGACCTTGTGGGGGGCATCCGGGAAGATCACCGTGCCCATGTCGCGGCCGTCGGCGACCAGGCCCGGCAGCTCCCTGAATGCGCGCTGCCGCTCCTTCAGGGCGGCCCGGACCTCGGGGATGGCGGCGATGGCAGAGGCCAGGGCGCCGGTGGTCTCCAGGCGCAGCTCGTCGGTGGCATCGGTGCCGTTGACCATGACCCGCATGGCATCGCCCTGCTCGACAAACTGAACATGGGTATCGAAGGTGCAGCGCACCAGCGCCGAGGCGTCGGAGGTGTCGATGTCGGCCCAGCTTGCGGCCACGCCCACCGCCCGGTACAGCGCACCCGAATCCAGGTAATGCCAGCCCATGCGGCGCGCGATGATGCGGCTGATGGTACCCTTGCCGGCCCCGGATGGGCCGTCGATGGTCAGGACGGGAGCGAGTGGATTCATGGGGGTCCCAGAGCGTGTGAAGGGGTCATTCTAGCCCCTGCCAGACGCCCCCAGCGGGGTCTTTTGTGCAACCACTTGAAACCACGAGGAAAAGCCCGGTAGAATGGCGGGCTTGAACGAGCGTCAACTGCCGATTGTCTTTCGCATATCGCGGCCACGCTCCACCCGAACAACTACTGTTTACGCCGAGGTATGCCATGAAAGTCCTGTCCTCCCTGAAGTCGGCGAAGGCCCGTCACCGCGACTGCAAGGTCGTCCGTCGTCGCGGCAAGATCTTCGTCATCTGCAAGTCGAACCCGCGTTTCAAGGCGCGTCAGCGCTAAGCCTCACAGCCTTCCGGCTGCGGCTGGCCCTACGCGGGGCCGACCCGATGCAAGAAACCGCCTTCGGGCGGTTTTTTGTTTATGCGGCTTTTTCCTGCCGTTTTTGCTGTAATCGCCTTTCTTGACCACTGGGGAGTAGATCGAGATGAAGCGTTACCTGTCCGCCCTGGCCGTGATGGCCACCCTGGCCGCCGCCACGCCGGCGCTGGCCGATACCCTGCTTGTCGACCGCGCCCGCGAGAAGCCGGCCGGTGCCCTGCCCGTGCGCGGCCAGAGCATGCAGCAGGTGCAGGCGCAGTTCGGCGCGCCGAGCGAGCAGCTGCAGCCGCGTGGCGGGCAGAAGCGGCAATGGCCGACCATCAACCGCTGGGTGTACCCGCAGTTCACCGTCTACTTCGAGAAGCAGAAGGTGATCGACGTGGTGGCCAACCAGGCGGACCCGAACGAAATCGGCCCGAAACCGCCGATCCGCTGATCCCCTTACCCGCCGTGGGCGGGCCTGTGTAGCGAGACCATGAACCAGACCCTTCGTTTTCCTGCCGAGTGGGAAGCCCAGAGCGGCGTCCTGATTGCCTGGCCCACCGCCGATACCGACTGGGCTGACCGCCTGGGCCAGGTGGAAGAGACCTACATCGCCCTGGTCGCGGCCATCACCCGCTTCCAGCCGGTGCTGATCTGCGTGGCCGACGACGATGTGGAGACCTACGCCGAGATGCGGCTGCGCTCCAACCGCATCGACATGGACAAGGTCCACTTCACCACGGCGGCCTACGACGATACCTGGCTGCGTGACTCCGGCCCGATCACCCTGCGCCGTGCCGATGGCGGTTTCCAGCTGCTGGATTTCCGCTTCACCGGCTGGGGCGGCAAGTTCGACGCCACCCTGGATGACCAGCTGGTGGGCGTGCTGGACCAGGCCGGCGTGTTCAACGACGCGCCGGTGCGCAGCATCCCGTTCGCGCTGGAAGGCGGCGGCATCGAGACCGATGGCGAAGGCACCCTGTTGACCACCTGGAAGTGCCTGCACGAGCGCCACCCGGACCGCGACCGCGCCAGCCTGAGCGCCGACCTGGCCAACTGGCTGCAGCAGGACCGCGTGCTGTGGCTGGACCACGGCTACCTGGAAGGCGACGACACCGACGCCCACATCGACACCCTGGCCCGTTTCGCCTCGCCTGACAGCATCGTCTACCAGGCCTGCGACGACGCGAGCGACTCGCACTACGCCGAACTGCAGGCGATGGGCAACGAACTGGCCGCGCTGCGCACCAAGGACGGCCAGCCGTACCGCCTGTTCCCGCTGCCGTGGGCACAGCCGGTGATCGACGAAGGCCGCCGCCTGGCGGCGTCGTACGCGAATTACCTGATCATCAACGGCGCGGTGCTGATGCCGGCCTACGGCGATCCGGCTGATGACCTGGCCCGCGACGTGCTGGCCCAGGCCCATCCGGGCCGCGAGATCGTGCAGGTGCCCTGCCGCTCGCTGATCTGGCAGAACGGCAGCCTGCACTGCATCACCATGCAGCTGCCGGAAGGGCTGTTGAAGGCATAAGCCGGACCGGTAGCGCCGGGCCAAGCCCGGCGAGCGCAGCGACGACCTGAAAATCCGCCGGGCATGGCCCGGCGCTACCGTGTGCGGACGCCATTCAGCGCGCAACACGCTGCGGCCGCCCATCCGCGCTAACATGCAGGTTTTCTCCCGCAGGAACGCCCCGCATGAACTCGCGCAGCCCCCTTACCGTCGCCCTGATCCAGGAGCGCAACCACGGTGACGCCGCCGCCAACCTGGCGGTGATCGAAGCACGCGTGGCCGAGGCGGCTGCGCAGGGTGCCAAGCTGGTGCTGCTGCAGGAACTGCACAACGGTCCGTACTTCTGCCAGCACGAGTCGGTGGACGAGTTCGACCTGGCCGAGCCGATTCCCGGACCGAGCACCGAGCGCCTGGGCGCGCTGGCGAAGCAGCATGGCGTAGTGCTGGTCGGCTCGCTGTTCGAGCGCCGCGCCGCCGGCCTGTACCACAACACTGCGGTGGTGTTCGAAAAGGACGGCACCCTGCTCGGCAAGTACCGCAAGATGCACATCCCGGACGACCCGGGCTTCTACGAGAAGTTCTACTTCACCCCGGGCGACATCGGCTTCAAGCCGATCGATACGTCGGTGGGCCGCCTGGGCGTGCTGGTGTGCTGGGACCAGTGGTACCCGGAAGCGGCACGCCTGATGGCGCTGGCCGGCGCCGAGCTGCTGCTCTACCCGACCGCGATCGGCTGGGACCCGGACGACGTGCAGGACGAGAAGACCCGCCAGCGCGACGCCTGGGTGCTGAGCCACCGTGGCCACGCCGTGGCCAACGGCCTGCCGGTGCTGAGCTGCAACCGCGTCGGCCACGAGGCGTCGCCGCTGGGCGCGTCGGGCATCCAGTTCTGGGGCAACAGCCACGTGCTCGGCCCGCAGGGCGAGTTCCTGGCCGAGGCCGGCACCGAGGCCACCGTGCTGCTGTGCGACGTCGACCTGCAGCGCAGCGAGCATGTGCGCCGCATCTGGCCGTTCCTGCGTGATCGCCGCATCGATGCATACGGCGACCTGCTCAAGCGCTACATCGACTGAGCCGGAGCCCGCGCATGGCCGTCCTCATCCGTGATGCCGGCCCGGCCGACATCGACGCGATCACCGCAATCTACGCGGTGGAAGTGACCGATTTCGTCAACACCTACGAGTACGACATCCCGGACGCGACCGAGATGCTGCGCCGCATGCGCGACATCATTGATCGTGGCTTCCCCTACCTGGTCGCCGAGATCGACGGCCAGGTGGCTGGCTATGCCTATGCCAACACCTATCGCACCCGCATTGCCTACCAGTGGACCGTGGAGAACTCGGTCTACGTCGATGCCGCGTTCCAGGGCAAGGGCGTCGGCACCAGCCTGCTGCAGGCCCTGATCGATGCCTGCGTGGCGCGTGGCTACCGGCAGATGGTGGCCGTGATCGGCGAACCGACCAACACCGCCTCGATCAAGCTGCACGAACGCTTCGGCTTCGAGCTGGTGGGCGTGTTCCGTGGCCTCGGCCGCAAGCATGGCCGCTGGCTGGACACCGTGCAGATGCAGCGCGCGCTCGGCGATGGCGCCGAAACCGCACCTTTCAATGAATGAACCCATGACCGAAACCCTTCCCGAGACCGGCGACGATCTGTTCGCCGGCCAGCCGGTGCGCGTCGTCGAACGCGACGGCGTGCGCTACACCCTGCTGGGCACCGCCCACGTTTCGCGCGCCAGCGTCGAAGCAGTGGAGAAAGCCATCGACAGCGGCCGCTTCGATGCCGTTGCCGTTGAACTGGACCCGCAGCGCCTGCAGGCGCTGAGCGACCCGGATACGCTGGCCAAGCTCGACCTGGTCGAGGTGATCCGCAAGGGCCGCGTCGCCCTGTTCGCCGCCAACCTGGCCCTGTCCGCCTACCAGCGCCGCCTGGCCGAACAGCTCGACATCGAGCCCGGTGCCGAGCTGAAGCGCGCGGTGGAGCTGGCCCGCGAGCGCAACCTGCCGGTGCACCTGATCGACCGCGAGGTCGGCCTGACCTTCCGTCGTGCGTCGCAACGGCTGGGCTTCTTCGGCAAGCTGAAGCTGGTTGCCGGTCTCGGCGCCGGCCTGTTCTCGTCCGAGGAAGTGGGCGAGAACGAGATCGAGAAGCTCAAGCAGGGCGACATGCTGGAATCGAGCTTCGGCGAGTTCGCCAGCGAGAGCCCGGCACTGTACGAGACCATCATCGGCGAGCGCGACCGCTACATGGCCACGCGCCTGCGCGAGGAACACGACCCGCAGCAGCGCGAAGTGCTGGCGGTTGTGGGTGCAGGTCACCTTGCAGGCCTGGCACGCCACCTGGAAACCGACACCGAGGCACCGGCACCGCTGCGCGCCGAGCTGGAGGCGGTACCGAAGAAGCGCAACATTCCGTGGTTCACGCTGGGCATCCTGGCCATCGTGGCGACCGGCATCGGCGTGGGCTTCTACCGCGGCGGGCTGGGCGTGGGTACCGAACTGCTGGCGACCTGGGCGATGTTTACCGGCGGCTTGGCGGGCCTGGGCTGCCTGCTGGCAGGCGGTCACCCGCTGAGCATCCTCACCGCGATCGCGGTGGCCCCGTTCAAGCCGTTCCGCCTGAGCATCCCGACCGGCGCATTCTCGGCCTTGGTGGAAGCGCGCCTGCGCAAGCCGGCGTATGAGGACTTCCTCAAGCTGCGCGACGACGCGCAGAGCCTGAAGGGCTGGTACCGCAATCGGGTCACGCGCGTGGTGCTGACGTTCATGCTGACCAACATCGGCAGCATGCTCGGCCTGTGGCTGACCACGTTCAAGGTGTGGGGCAAGGTGGCGGGGTAACGTCCCGCCACACGTAGCTATACTCCGCATTTAAGGAAGGAACAGTCCAATGGATGCATACGATGCGCTGATGCGCGATGGCTTCGTGGTGGTGCGACAGGCCATCGCACCCGCACTGGTCAGGGACATCAACGAGCGCATCTCGCGCTTCAAACAGCGCAATCCAAAGGCGGTCTCGCGCAACCTGGACGACCACCAGCGCATGTATCGGGTCGTCAACCTGCACCTGGCGGTGGATGCGATGACCCGCCTGCTCACTGACAACCCGGCCATCGACGTCTGCGATCGCTTCCTCGGCGAACCGACCACGCTCTACACCAGCCTCTACTACGAGCGCGGATCGGAGCAGTCATTGCATCGCGATACGCCAGTGTTCTGCACGTCCCCGGGCGAGCGCTACATGGGGGTATGGACCGCGCTGGATGCGGTTGACGAAAGCAATGGCCCCCTGCGCGTGGTTCCGGGTAGCCACCTGTTGCCGCCCATCGATGTGCAGGCACTGCGACGCGAAGTCTTCGGCGACGGCCCGATCAGCGCCATGTCGCCGGAGGGCTGGGCCGCCTATCAGGATGCGGTGGCGCGCCAGTGCGAAGACGCTGGCCTGAAGCCGCAGTCGGTGCACGTGCAGCCAGGCGATGTGATCGTCTGGCACCCGCAGCTGTTCCATGGCGGCGCCCCGCATCCCTCTGCCGGAACCCGCCGCAGCGTGGTCATGCACGTGACCCCGAAGTCGATGCCCGTGGGTCACATGGATGTTTTCTACGGGCAAACCCCTCCGCTGGCCAAAGCGCCTTGGCGCTATTACAGGCGTGGTCAGCGTGAGATCGCGCGATTCGGGCAGGTGGATTTCGGTCACGAGTACACGCGCCGGACCTGGTTCCTGCGCAAAGCCTGACTCAAGCCAAAAAAAGGGGGAGGCCGCCCCACTACGACCGGCCTCCCCCACACCACAACACGTTGTCGCGCATTACAGCCGGGCAGCGCCCGGCTCTACCCTCTCCACACCTCGCGCGCGGCGGATCAGCCGCGTCACCGCACTGCGCAGGTCATCCAGCACTGCATAGATGGTCGGCAGGAACAGGAGGCTGACCACGGTCGAGAACGCCAGGCCGCCGGCAATCGCGCGCGCCATCGGCGCGTACTCCGGACCATTGCCGAACATCTGCGTGTTGGTCAGCGAGATCGGCACCATCGCCAGGATCGCCGTACCCATGGTCATCATGATCGGGCGTAGGCGCTCGCGCGAGCCTTCAACCAGTGCCTGCGTTCGGCCCATGCCGCCGCGCCGCAGGTTGTTGATGTGTTCGATCATCACGATGCCGTTGTTCACCACCACCCCCATCAGCACAAGGATGCCGATGAAGGACATGATCCCGAACGAGGTGCCGGTGATCCAGAACAGCCAGAACACGCCGAAGATCGAGAACAGCACGCCGCTCATGATCGCCGCCGGGAACAGCAGCGACTCGAACACCGCTGCCATCACCACGTAGATCATCACCAGCGCGATCAGCAGGTTGAACACCATCTGCTGCATGGCTTCGTCATCGTTGCCGTAGTCGCCGCCATCGAAGGTGAAGCCATAGCCGGCCGGGAAATTCATCGGCTTGAGCACCGACTCCATCGCCTTGCGGCCATCCGGCGCGGTGACCTTCTCGGCCAGGTTGGCCTTGATGGTCAGCGTGGTCTGGCGGTTGGTGCGGCCGATCTGGGTGGCCGACGAACCGACGTCAACGGTGACCAGGCTCAGCAGTGGCACGCTGCGGCCGTCGCCGGTGCGCACGCTGAAACCGGCCAGGTCTTCCGGGCTGCTCTGCTCGGCACCCGCGAAACGCACCCACACCGGCACTTCGTTGTCACCACGGCGGAACTCGCGCATCGGTGCACCACGCAGGGCCAGGCCGACGAAGCTGGCCACCTGCTCGGCATTGAAACCGAACGCCGCAGCACGCTCGCGGTCAACGCGCACCTTCAGCTCGCCGCCCTTCTCACCATTGTCGATGCGCACATCGCGCAGCTCGGCACGCTGGGCCAGCAGCGGCACCACTTCCTGGCCGATCTCCTGCAGCATCGAACTGGAGTCGCCCACCAGCTGCACCTGCACGCCCTGGTTGCCGCCACCGCCGCCATCACCGCCCTGGTTGCCGACGAAGTAGTCGGTGCGGGCCGACTTCGGCAGGCCCTTGCGCAGCTCTTCCTGCAGCGCCTTGATGTCCTTGGCGTACTTCTCGTCCAGGGTGACCACGGTCGAGCTGCCTTCCTGCTCGCTGTACCAGGAGTACACCTGCTTGACGTGCAGGCGCTCGCGGTTGGCGTCGATCCAGTTCTCCACGCGCGCCACCTCCTCGGACATCTGCCGATAGGTATAGGCGCCCTTCCACATGTAGCCGATGAAGATGTCCTTGCCGCCATCACCGCCGAACATGTCGACCTTGGTCAGCTTCATCGGCACCAGGCTGACCAGCACCACCAGCACGATGCCGAGCAGGCTCCAGCCGCGATGGTGCAGCGACCAGTCCAGCAGCCTGGCGTAGCGGCGCTGCAGCCGCGCGATCAGGCCGGTCTGCGAGTGCACCAGCTTGGGCGTGGCCATGCGCGCGGACAGCATCGGGATCAGGCTGACCGCGACCAGCCACGAGGCCAGCAGCGAGACCGAGATGGTGATCGCGATCTGCGCCATGAAGATGCTGATGTTGTTGGTCTCGCCGAACAGGTTCGGCACGAACACGATGCAGTGGCACAAGGTGCCAGCGCTGAGCGCGATGGCCACGTTGCGGGTGCCGATGATCGAGGCCAGGCGCGGCTGTCCCGGCATGCGCTCGCGCTCCTGGTAGATGCTCTCCACCACCACCACGGCGTTGTCGACCAGCATGCCCACCGCCAACAGCAGGCCCATCATGGTCAGGATGTTCAGCGTCACCCCGACGAAGTACATGAAACCCAGGGTGATGGTGAAGCAGATCGGAATGGCCAGGGTCACCATCAGCGTGGACGGCCAATGGCGCAGGAAGAAGAACAGCACCGTGATCGACAGGATCAGGCCGACCGCACCGGCCTCGGCCAGTTCCAGCAGCGAGGAGGTCACCGCCCTGCCCTGGTTGTCGATCACCTTGATCTGCACGTCGCGCATCGATGCTTCGGCACGGATCGACTCGACTTCAGCCAGCGCCGCGCGCGACACCTCCACCAGGTTGGCGCTGCGCTCCTTGAAGATGTCCAGGCCGACGGCCGGGTTGCCGTCCAGGCGGCGCCCGTAGTTCATCCGCGCCGGCTTCAGGCGCACGTCGGCGATGTCGCCCAGGCGCAGGCCCTTGGCGTTGATCACCAGGTCGCGCATTTCCTGCAGGTCGGTGATCTCGCCCACCGGCTGCACGCGCACGCGCTGGCCGTTGTCGTCGATCTGGCCGGCCGAGATCGAGAAGTTCAGCGTGCGCAGGCGCTCGCTCAGCTCGTTGATGCTCAACCCATGCGCGTTGAGCCGGTTCGGATCGATGGCGATCTCCACCTCGTTCGGCGGCGCGCCGGTGATGTCGACGCGGGCCACGCCGGGGATGCGCTCGATGCGCCGCTTGAACTCGCGGTCGAGCATGTCGTAAGCGGTGGTCAGGTCGGTGGTGCTGGCCAGGCGCACCTTCAGCACCGGCTGGTCGCTGCTGGACCACTTGAACACGTTGTAGCGCTGCAGGTCATCGGGCAGGTCGCTGCGGATCGCATCGATGCGCTCGCGTGCATCGGACGCGGCGATGGCAATGTCCCGGTCCCAGTCGCTGAACTCGATGAAGATCAGCGCCGCCTCGGAGGTCGCCGACGAGCGCATCCGCTTGATGCCGGTCATCGTCGCCAGCGATTCCTCCACCGGGCGGATGATGGTCCGCTCCACTTCCTCCGGGGTTGAACCGGTGTACGGGATCTGCACGAACAGGAACGGCGCGGAGATGTCCGGCAGCGCTTCCAACGGCAGCCGGAACGAGGCGATCAGGCCGATCACCACCAGTGACACGAAACACATGATGGTGGTGACCGGACGGCGGATGGAGAACTCGGCAACACTCATGCCGGCTCCTCCACACCCGCCGCGCTGCCTGCTGCACCCGGCTCGATCTCGCCGGCGTGCTTGCGGCCACGCTCGCGGTAGTAGGCATCACCGCGGCGATCCATCAGGTCGTACACCACCGGGATCACCAGCAGGGTGAGCAGGGTCGACACCAGCAGGCCACCGATCACGGTGATGGCCATCGGCGCACGCACTTCAGCGCCCTCGCCCATCGCCACCGCCAGCGGCAGGAAGCCGAACAGCGTGCACAGCGTGGTCATGATGATCGGCCGCAGGCGCGAACGTGCCCCTTCCACCAGGGCCTCATGCTTGGCCACGCCGGCCTCGCGCAGCTGGTTGACCTTGTCGATCAGGATGATCGCGTTCTTGGTGACCAGGCCGACCAGCAGGATCAGGCCGATGAACACCACCACCGAGATGGGCTTGCCGGTCAGTGCCAGCGCCAGGATGGCACCGACCAGCGCCAGCGGGATGGTGAACAGGATCACGAACGGGTGCAGGAGCGATTCGAACTGCGAGGCCATCACCAGGTAGACCAGGAAGATGGCCAGGCCGAAGGCGAAGATCAGCGACTTCGCCGCCTGCGCCAGCTCCTCACCCTGGCCACCGATGTGCAGGCCGACACCCGCGCCCAGCGGCTGCTCGGCCACCATCTGCTGCACTTCGCGCATGGCCGCGCCCAGATCGATATCGCGCAGGTTGGCCGACACGACAGCCACCCGGGTCTGGTCAGCGCGATGGATCTCGCTGGGACCAGTGGTGGCGACCACGTCGGCCACCGCGTCCAGCGTCACCGGACGGGTACTGCCCGGATTGACGATCAGCCGGCGGATGCTCTCCACGCTGGCACGGTCGCCTTCCTGGGCACGCACCAGCACGTCGATCTTGCGGTCGCGGAAGCTGTAGCGGGTCGCCACGTCGCCGCGCACCTTCTTCACCACCACGTCGGCGATCTGGCGGGTGGTCAGGCCCAGCGCACCGGCACGTTCCTGGTCGAAGCGGATCTGGATTTCCGGGAAGCCCTCTTCAACCGTGGACTTCACGTCGGCGTAGTGCGCGTTGCCGCGCAGCATTGCCGCCAGGCGCTGGCCGGCCACTTCCAGCGTCGCCATGTCCTGCCCACGCAGCTCGATTTCCAGCGGCGTGGAGAAGCTGAACAACGCCGGGCGCGCGAAGTCGACCTGTGCACCCGGATGCTGGCCCATGGTGTCACGCAGGCGCTCGGTGATCTCCGCCTCGGTACGCGCGTTGCCGCCGCCTTCCATCACCACGGTCAGCTTGCCGATGTTCTCGCCGCTCTCGGTCGGGCTGGCATCCAGGCGGGTGCCGCTGCCGCTGACGCCATACAGCGAGGCCACGCCCTCGCCGTTGCCGTGGGCCAGCTGCAGCTCGCGCACCAGCGCATCGGTCTGCTTCAGCGGCGTGCCGGCCGGCAGCTTCACCGTCATTTCGAAACGGTCCTGCGCCAGCTGCGGGATCAGGTCGGCACCAAGCATCGGCACCAGCGCCATGGTCGCCACGAAGATGATCGTGGCCACGCCCAGCACCTTGCCCGGATGGGCCAGCGCGCTCGGCAGCAGGCGCAGGTAGCCGCGCTCGGCACCGGCATAGGGCTTCATCGCCAGATCGCTGGCCTTGCGCATCACCGGGCCAACCACCGCCACCACGCCACGCCACGCCCGCACGACCAGCCAGGCCAGTGCATAGAAGCTCCAGCGCGCGGTCGCCACGGCACCACGGCGCCCCAGCGCCACCGGCTTCTGCCAACGGTTCTGCGGCTGCCACGGTTCGTTCGGTGCCTCTTCCGGGAACGCCAGCGGCGGCCGTCCCTTCAGCGAGCTCAGCATCGGGATCAGGGTCATCGACACCAGCAGCGAGATCGCAATGGCGATCGCCACGGTCATTGCCTGGTCGCGGAACAGCTGGCCGGCGATGCCATCGACGAACACCAGCGGCAGGAACACCGCGATGGTGGTCAGGGTCGAGGCGACCACGGCCATGCTCACTTCGCGGGTACCGACGATCGCCGCCTGCAGGATGCCCAGGCCGCGTTCGCGCGCCTTGGCAATGCTCTCCAGCACCACGATCGAGTCGTCCACCACCAGGCCGGTGGCCAGCGCCAGGCCGCCCAGCGACATCACGTTCAAGCTGAGGCCGAGCTGGCCCATGAAGAAGAACGTGGCGATGATCGAGACCGGCAACGACAGGCTGATCACGAAGGTGCTCCAGCCATCGCGCAGGAACAGGAAGATGATCAGGATCGCCAGCAGGCCACCGATCACCGCATCCTTCTTGACGTCGGCGATGGCGTGCTCGATGAAGCGCGACTGGTCCTCGATGGTGGTCATTTCGACATCGGACGGGAACGTGCCCTTGATCTGCTCCAGGCGCTTGCGCAGCGCTTCGGCGGTGGACACGGTATTGGCGTCGCCTTCCTTGTAGATCGCCAGTTCCACCGATTCCTTGCCGCCCAAGCGGATCACCGCTTCACGCTCCTTGTAGCCCTGGCGCACGGTGGCCACGTCCTTCAGGCGCACCGGCACGCCGTTGGCGACCACGCTGGAGCCACTACCGGACGATGCGCTCTGTGCCGCCGACGCCGCCGCGATGGCGGCCGCCGACCCGGTCGACGCGGCGATGTTGAACATCTGCTGCAACGCCGAGTCGGCCGCGCTGCCGTTCGAGCCCTGAGTGGTGACCAGCAGGTTGCGGATTTCCTCCAGGTCGGCGAACTGGTTGACGGTGCGCACCAGGAAGCGCTGCGAACCCTCCTCCAGGCGACCGCCGGAGATGTTGATGTTCTCGTCCTTCAGGCGCTTGATGACGGTGTCGATCGGCAGGTTCAGCTGCGCCAGCTTCTGCTGGTCGATGTCGACCTGGATCTCGTCTTCCAGGCCACCGCCGACCTTGACCGCTGCGACGCCGGTGACCGGCTCCAGCTTCTTCTTCAGGTCTTCATCGGCATAGCGGCGCAGGCCGGTCAGCTCGCGGATCGCATCGGCATCGGTGGCTGGCGCGTCCTTGCTCGACAGCACCAGACGCATGATCGGTTCGGTGGACGGATTGAAGCGCAGCAGCACCGGGGCCTTGGCCTCCAGTGGCAGGTTCAGCGCTTCCATCTTGTCGCGCACCTCCAGGCTGGCCTGGTCCATGTTGGTGCCCCAGGCGAACTCCAGCACCACGTCGCTCTGGCCAGTGCGCGAGACCGACTTCAGCTTGCGCAGGTTCTTGACCACGCCCACCGCTTCTTCGACCGGCTGGGTGATCAGGGTTTCGATTTCGGTCGGCGCCGCACCGGTGTACTCGGTGCGTACGGTCAGCGTCGGGTAGCTCAGGTCGGGCAGCAGGTTGACCTTGAGGTTGCCCAGCGCGATCAGGCCGAACAGCAGCAGGGTGACCGTGCACATGGCGATGGTCACGCGGCGGCGGGTGGCGAATTCCACCAGGCCGCCGCGCATGCCGGCGGCGGCGCCGTCGCTCGCCGGCGAGGCACCGTGGTCGTGGCCCGGGGCGGTCATTGCTTGCTCCCGGCCTTGTCTGCCGGCTTGGCGGCCGCTGCGACCGTCTTCGCCTTTGCCTTCGGATCAGCGATCACCTGCACTGCGGTGCCATCGCGCAGCGCGACCTTGCCGGCGGTGACCACCTGATCACCGGCCGCCAGGCCATCACGGATCTCCACCCACGGGCCCTCGGCGTAACCCAGCTTGACCGGAACGCGTGCGACCTTGCCTTCGCGCACCCGGAACACCGCCGGCTCACCGTCGTCGAGCAGCGCCAGGCGCGGCACCACGAGCGCATCGGCACGCTGGTCGTAATCGATGCGGATGCGCCCGAACATGCCGGGCTGCAGCGCGTGCGCGGCGCCATCGAAGGCACTGACCACGCGAAACGTGCCGCTGCCCGAATCCACCACCGGCGCGATGCGGTCGACGGTGCCGGTGAAGCTCTGGCCCGGCAACGCGTCGGCGGCCAGGGTTACCGGCTGACCGGCGCGCAACGTGGCCAGCTCGCGCTCGGGCACGTTGAGGGTGGCTTCCAGGCGCGAGTTGTCGACGATGCGGAAGATCGGCGTGTTGATCTGGACGAAGTTGCCGGTCTTGATCGAGCGCGAGGCGATCACGCCGGAGATCGGCGCCACCACCGTGGTATAGGACAGTTCCAGCGTGGCCAGGCGGTACTGCGCGCGGACGTTCTCCAGGTCGAAACGCAGCTGGTCGACATCGGCCGCACTGACCATCTGCTGACCAACCAGTTTCTGTGCACGCTGGTAGTTGTTCTCCAGCTTGCGCATCTGCGCTTCGCTCTGGGCTACGGCCAAGCGTGCGCGGTCCGGGTCCAGGCGCACCAGCGGCTGGCCGGCGGTGACCCGCTGGCCTTCCTCGACCAGCACCGCCAGCGCCACACCGGAGGTCTTGGCCACCACCTGCGACTCGGCGCGTGGTTCCAGCGCGGCGGTGCCTGTGTAACTGGCCGCGACCGCGCGATGGCTGGCCACGGCCACTTCGACCGGGACCGCATCGACCTTCTTCTCCTCCTTGGTGTCGGCGGCCTTGGCTTCGGAATTGGGCCCTGCGGCGCAACCGCCCAGCAGCAGGGAGGTGGAGATCAGCAGTGCGGCAGCGCAGATTCCGCTGCGACGGCCGGACAGGAAGGTTGGGTGCGACATCGTCAGGTCCCTGGAGGATGCGTGGACAGGTGTGGTAGCAAAGTAATGCACCACTTCACGGCAACACCATATCCCAAAGGTCATGGTGTCTTCACGCCGCTGGTCGGCCCGACCCCATTTCAGCTAGATGAAACCTGAGGCTATACTCGGGGCGTTCCGTACCCCACGCCGGAACGACCAGACCCGAATCCCCGGAAACGACACCATGCGCCCGCAGCCGCTCGCCGCTTGTCTCGCTCTGGCCGTCCTCCTGCCCCTTGGGGCCGCCGCACAGCCCGCTCCTGCTCCTGCCACACCCGCTCCGGCCCCGGCTCCTGCCGCCGCGCCGGCGCCTGCCGCGCCCACCGGCAACTTCGACAATGGCCGCGTGCTGGCCTACACCTGCCAGGGGTGCCACGGCATCACCGGCTACAAGAACGCCTACCCCAGCTACCGGGTGCCGAAGATCGGCGGCCAGACCCAGCAGTACCTGGCCCAGGCCCTGGCCGAGTACCGCCAGGGCAAGCGCCGGCATCCGACGATGCAGGCACAGTCGATGAGTTTCAGCGAACAGGAGATCGCCGATCTCTCTGTTTACCTGTCCACCGTCAAGTAAGGCCCGCCCATGTCGAAAGCCGCGCATCCGATGCGTCACGCCATCGCCCTGTCCGTTGCCCTGCTGCTGGCCGCCTGTTCACAGTCGCAGGTGGAAAACAGCGAAAAATCCGCCGCCGACCCGGGCCACGCCAGCGGCGAACACGGCTCTTCGTCTTCGGCCGGCCTGCCCGCAGGCCGCGAGGCCGCCGGTGAAGCCCGCGCCAAGGTGAAGGGCAAGGCCACCAACCAGAGCTGCATCGACTGCCACGGGGCCGACGGCAATGCGCCGATCGATCCGACCTACCCGAAGCTGGGTGGGCAGTACGGTGACTACCTGGCGCACGCGCTCCAGGCCTACCGCGCCGGTGACCGCCAGCATGCGCTGATGACGCCGCAGGCGAAGGACCTGAGCGATCAGGACATCGCCGATCTGGCCGCGTATTTCGGTAGCCGGCCGAGCCAGTTGCGGGATCTGCACGGGGTCAAATGACGGCCGGCCCCCCGGTCGGTGCGGACCGTCGGTTGGTAGGTGCGGACCGTTGGTCCGCACAGATTCCGGATATCCACGCATGGCGTGGATCTGCTGAGCCGAGCGTGGGCTCGGCTCTACATCAATCGGCGCGATCGCTGGCGCCGGTCAACGCTCAGCCTTCCAGCTCTTCCCAGCGCGCGTAAGCGGCATCCAGTTCGGCCTGCACCTTGGCCAGCTGTTGGGTGTGCGCCGTCACTTCAGCACTGCTGCGGGTGTAGAACGACGGGTCGTTCATCGCCGAGGTCAGGCCTTCGACATCGCCTTCCAGCTTCTCGATGGTCTTCGGCAGCTGCTCCAGTTCGCGCGCTTCCTTGTAGGCCAGCTTGCGCTTGGGTGCGGCCGGAGCTGCGGTAGCCGGGGTGGCCGGCGCAGCGGCCGCCGGCTTGGCCGCAGGGGCCGCGGCAGGCGCTGCGATGCTGGCCGCATAACGCTGCCAGTCGCTGTAACCGCCCACGTACTCGCCGATCACGCCATCGCCCTCCATCACCAGCGTGGAGGTGACCACGTTGTCGATGAAGTCACGGTCGTGGCTGACCAGCAGCAGGGTGCCGGTGTATTCGCCCAGCAGCTCTTCCAGCAGCTCCAGGGTTTCCACGTCCAGGTCGTTGGTCGGTTCGTCCATCACCAGCAGGTTGGACGGCTGCGCGAACAGCTTGGCCAGCAGCAGGCGGTTGCGCTCGCCACCGGACAGGCGGGTAATCGGCGCACGCGCACGTTCCGGGGTGAACATGAAGTCCTGCAGGTAGGCATGCACGTGCTTGCGCTTGCCGTTGAACTCGAGGAAATCGCGGCCTTCGGCGACGTTCTCGATCGCGCTCCAGTCTTCGCGGAGCACCGCGCGGTACTGGTCGAAATACGCGATCTGCAGGTTGGTGCCGGCATTGACTTCGCCCTTGGCCGGCTGCAGCTCGCCCAGCAGGAGCTTCAACAGCGTGGTCTTGCCGCTGCCGTTGGGGCCGATCAGGCCGATGCGGTCGCCGCGCAGAATGGTCGTGGTGAAATCGCGGACCATGGTGCGCTCGCCGAAGGCGAACGAAATGTCCTTGACGTCGATGACCTTCTTGCCGGAGCTGATGCCCTGCGCGGCTTCCATCTTGACGTTGCCGCTGAGATCACGGCGCTGCGAACGCTCCACGCGCATCGCCTTCAGGCGGCGCACGCGGCCTTCGTCGCGGGTGCGACGGGCCTTGATGCCCTGCCGGATCCAGACTTCTTCCTGCGCCAGCAGCTTGTCGAAGCGGGCGTTTTCCTGCGCCTGCGCGTTGAGGCGTTCCTCGCGGCGGCGCTCGTAGTTGGCCCAGTCGCCTGGCCAGCTGGTGACCTGGCCGCGGTCGATCTCGACGATGCGGGTGGCCAGGGCACGCAGGAATCGACGGTCATGGGTGACAAACACCACGCTGCCGCTCCAGCCCTTCAGGAACGCTTCGAGCCAGTCGATGGCCTCGATGTCCAGGTGGTTGGTCGGTTCGTCCAGCAGCAGCACATCGGGGCTGGACACCAGCGCGCGGGCGAGCAGCACGCGGCGCTTCATGCCGCCGGACAGGCGGCCGAACTCGGCCTCGCCATCCAGGTCGAGCTTGGTCAGGGTTTCGCTGACGCGCTGGTCCAGGCCCCAGCCGTTGGCGGCATCGATCTTGGCCTGCACGTTGCCGAGGGCTTCGCCATCGAAGACTTCGGCATGGCTGAGGTGGTGGAATTCGGCCAGCCACTGGCCCAGCTCGCCGAGGCCATCGGCGACGACGTCGAACACCGAGCCGGCGGCGCCGTGCGGCACTTCCTGCTCCAGGCGGGTGACGCGCACGCCCTGCTGCACGCGGACTTCGCCGTCATCGGGCTTGTGGTCGCCGGACAGCAGCTTGAGCAGGGTGGATTTGCCGGCGCCGTTGCGGCCGATCAGGGCGATGCGTTCGCCCGGCTCGATCGACAGTTCGGCTTTTTCCAGCAACAACGGGCCGCCGACGCTGAAGTCGACGTTCTGTAGGGTAATCAGAGGCATCCGGATATTGTACGGGTTGGGGGCGTCGGCCGGGTTGCACCCGGCACCCGCAGCGGCCACTGCTGCTGCCGAAGCAACAGCCAAAGCTGGTTTCCTGTGGGATGGCGGGGCGGTGTGGGTCTGCAGGACACGCCGTAAACCCATCCATGGGGGCTCGATGGCGCCATCCATGGCGCCAACGGTCCTGCAGACCCACACCACCCCGCCTCTGACAGTTTCCCGCGATCTGTCGGAACGGCATTCTGCTCTGGTGGGTGTCGACCTTGGTCGACACGATAGATCCACGCCATGCGTGGATGAGCGCTGCAGGGACTGTCGATGGATAGAATCGACTAGGGGTCTGATGGATTACTCCACCTGCCCCAACAACGCCTGCAATCCCGGCAGCCACTGCTTGCCCGGATGGCGTACCAGCCACAGCGTGCGCTGCAGGGCGGGCAGCGGGGTCTCGAGCACGCGCAGGTGGCCCAGCGCCAGCGGCTCTTCCAGCGCGTGGCGCGAGAGGCAGGCCAGGCCGAGGCCGGCGATCGCGGCCTGCTTGATCGCTTCGGTATTGCCCAGCTGCAGGGTCTGGGCGAAACCTCGCAGATGCGGCAGCAGGGCCTGCTCCACCGCTTCGCGGGTACCGGAACCCGGTTCGCGCAGCAGCCAGCGGGCGCGGCGCAGTTCGTCCAGCGTCCAGCGCGGCGGAGCGTCGTCGGCGGCGACGATCACCAGCGGATCCTGCTGCCAGGCGGTCACCTGCAGGCCGCGCTCGTGACACGGGCCTTCGATCAGGCCGGCGTCGACGTCCAGGCGCTGCACGGCGGCGACAACGCCGGCACTGTTGTCGATGCGCAGATCGACCTCGGCCTGTGGCGCCTGGCGCAGCAGTTCCGCAATGCGCGGCGGCAGCAGGTAATTGCCGATGGTGGTACTGGCCGCCAGCACCAGCCGCAGCGGCGCGCCCTGCGACGGGTCGCCGCCGGCGGCCAGCTGCCGCTCCAGGTCAGCGGCGTTGACCAGCAGCGTGCGGGCAGGCTCCAGCAGCGCGCGGCCGTGCCCGTTCAGCGCCAGGCGGCGGCCGATGCGGTCGAACAGCGGGGTGCCGAAGTGGGCTTCCAACTCCTGCAGGGCGGCGCTGCTGGCCGATTGCGAAAGCGCGATGGCCTGGCCGGCGGCGGTAGTGCTGCCGTGATCGGCGATGGCGACGAAGACCTGCAGCTGGCGCAAGGTCAGGCGCATGGCACTTACCTTCTTGATGGGTAGGTTTCACCCATATTATTCGTTTTACAGGTAATCGTCTCAGGCGCACGCTTGCCCCATCTCTCCAGCGCTGCCCGTGCCATGAACGCCCCCGCCCTCTCCCCCTGGTCCCTGCCCGCCCTGCGCCAACGCTGGCAGCCGCGCCTGCCCGGCCTGCTGCTGGTCGGCCTGATCGCAGCGGCGTCGCTGTACCTGGCCGAGCTGCCGTGGCTGCAGGCACACGGCCTGAGTGCGCTGACCGTGGCCATCGTCGCCGGCATCGTGATCGGCAACACCCTCTACCCGCGGCTGGCGCCGAGCAGCGCGGCCGGTGTCGGCTTTTCCAAGCACTGGCTGCTGCGCGCCGGCATCGTGCTGTACGGCCTGCGCCTGACCTTCCAGGACATCGGCCACGTCGGCGTCAGCGGCGTGCTGATGGACGTGCTGGTGGTCGCCAGCACCTTCGGCCTGGCCTGCTGGCTGGGTGTGCGCGTGTTCAAGATGGAGCGCGAGGCAGCGATGCTGATCGGTGCTGGCAGCGCGATCTGCGGCGCGGCAGCGGTGATGGCCGCCGAACCCGTGGTGCGTGGCCGCGCGGCACAGGTCACGGTGGCCGTGTCGACGGTGGTGGTGTTCGGCACGCTGGCGATGTTCCTGTACCCGGCGCTGTATGCCCTGGTGCAGTCGCACGGCTGGCTGGCGATGGATGCGCGGCAGTACGGCCTTTTCACCGGTGCGACGGTGCATGAAGTGGCACAGGTGGTGGCGGCAGGCCGTGCGGTCAATGAAGCGGCGGCTGATACGGCGGTGATCACCAAGATGGTGCGGGTGATGCTGCTGGCGCCGTTCCTGGTTGCGCTGTCGCTGTGGCTGGCGCGTGGCGGCAAGGCCAGCGCCGACGGCAGCAAGGCGCGCATCGTGGTGCCGTGGTTCGCCTTCGGTTTCGTGGCGGTGGCCGGTTTCAACTCGCTGCATCTGCTGCCGGCGGGCCTGCAGGCCGGGCTGGTGCAGCTGGATACCGTGCTGCTGGCGATGGCGATGGCCGCGCTGGGCCTGACCACCCACGTCTCGGCGCTGCGCCAGGCAGGCCTGAAGCCGCTGCTGCTGGCGCTGATCCTGTTCGCCTGGCTGCTGTTCGGGGGGCTGGCGATTCATCAGGGCGTGTTGGCGGTGCTGGGCTGATCAAGAGCGTGCCGACCAAGGTCGGCGCCCACATGGATGAAGGCCCTGTGGCAGGGAGCGGCCGCGCAGACGGGTACAATGCGCCATGACTGACTTCTCGACCCTGCCGCTGAGCCCGGCCCTGCAGCCCGGCCTGGATGCCCTCGGCTACACCACCCTCACCCCCGTGCAGGCGCAGAGCCTGCCGGCCATCCTCGATGGCCGCGATGTGATCGCACAGGCGCCGACCGGCAGCGGCAAGACCGCCGCCTTCGGCCTGGGCCTGCTGCAGGCCATCGATCCCAGCCTGATCCGCGTGCAGGCACTGGTGCTGTGCCCGACCCGCGAACTGGCCGACCAGGTCGGCAAGCAGATCCGCAAGCTGGCTACCGGCATCCCCAACCTGAAGCTGCTGCTGCTGGTCGGTGGGGTGCCGCTGGGCCCGCAGCTGGCGTCGCTGGAAGGCCACGACCCGCACGTAGTGGTCGGCACGCCCGGCCGCGTGCAGGAGCTGGCACGCAAGCGCGCGCTGAATCTGGGTGCGGTACGCACGCTGGTGCTGGACGAAGCCGACCGCATGCTCGACATGGGCTTCGAGGAACCGATCCGCGAGATCGCCGGCCGTACCCACAAGGATCGACAGAGCCTGCTGTTCTCGGCCACCTTCCCCGACAGCATCCGTGCCATGGCACGCGACCTGCTGCGCGACGCGGTGGAAGTGACCGTGGAAGGCGCCGACCAGGCCCCGGCCATCCGCCATATGTTCTGCGAAGTGGAACCGGCGCACCGGCAGAAGGCGCTGGCCGGCCTGCTGCTGAAGTACACGCCGGAATCGGCGGTGGTGTTCTGCAACACCCGCAAGGACGTGGACGAAGTGGCGAACTCGCTGCAGCAGTTCGGCTTCTCGGCACTGGCCCTGCACGGCGACATGGAGCAGCGCGACCGCGAGGAAGTGCTGCTGCTGCTGGCCAACCGCAGCTGCAACGTGCTGGTCGCCAGCGACGTGGCCGCGCGCGGCCTGGACGTGGAAGAGCTGGCCGCGGTGATCAACTACGAGCTGCCGACCGACGTGGAGAGCTACCAGCACCGCGTGGGCCGTACCGGCCGTGCCGGTGCCAGTGGCCTGGCGATCAGCCTGGTGGCCGGCCGCGAGAAGACCCGCGCCGAAGCCATCGAAGCACAGATGGGGCAACCGCTGGATTGGCAGAAGACGCCGCTGGCGACGGCGCGCCCGGCCGAGCTGCCGCAGGCATCGATGCGCACGCTGCGCATCGATGGCGGCAAGACCGACAAGCTGCGCCCGGGTGACATTCTCGGCGCATTGACCGGCGACGCCGGCCTGTCAGCCAAGTTCATCGGCAAGATTGCGATCTTCCCGACCCGCTCCTACGTGGCGATCGCCCGTGAGCAGGCCAACAAGGCCGTGGCCAAGCTGGAAGCCGGCAAGATCAAGGGCCGTCGTTTCCGCGTGCGGATGATGTAAGGAACAGGGTGGTGGGGGGGGGGGGGGGGGGGGGGGGGGGGGCGCGGG
>NZ_JAPTFO010000066.1:0-24242 GCF_030985515.1 Stenotrophomonas sp. Sm10 | reverse complement strand
CCCCCCCCCCCCCCCCCCCCCCCCCCCCCCCCCCCCCCCCCGGGCGGGGGGGTGTGCGGGCCCCCGGGGGGGCCCCCCCCCCCCCCCCCGCCCAACCCTCTTCAGCATCCATGTCCGAATGTGGCGAGTATCTCCAGCCGCACACGCCTAGACTGGCGCCATGGATACCGCCCTCGCCCTCGACACCGCCGCCTGCGACCGTGCCCGCCTGGCCCGCGACGCGCGCTTCGACGGCGTGTTCTTCACCGCCGTGCGCAGTACCGGCATCTACTGCCGCCCGGTGTGCCCGGCACCGCCACCGAAGCCGCGCCACATCACCTACTACCCCACCGCCGCTGCGGCCGCAGCTGCCGGCTACCGCCCATGCCTGCGCTGCCGTCCTGAACTGGCACCGCAGGCCCAGCAGGCATTGGCCGGGCAGACCGTGCAGCGCGCACTCGCCCTGATCCATGGCGGCTTCCTTCAGGAGCAGCCCGTCGCGGACCTCGCGCAGAAGATCGGCCTGAGCGCGCGCCAGCTGCAGCGCCTGTTCGTTGAACACCTGGGCGCGACGCCGGCGCAGATCCACGCCACCCATCGCCTGCTGCTGGCCAAGCAACTGCTGACCGAGACCACGCTGCCGGTGACCGACGTTGCGCTGGCCGCCGGCTACAACAGCCTGCGCCGCTTCAACACCGCCTTCCTGCAGGGTTGCGGCATGGCACCGACGGCGCTGCGTCGCCAGCACCAGCCGCTGGCCGCCGATGACGGCGGCCTGGTGCTGCGCCTGGTGTATCGCCCGCCGCTGGACTTCCCGCGCATGCTGGCCTTCCTGCGCAAACGCAGCCTGCCTGGCATCGAACTGATCGGCGAAGACAGCTACCAGCGTGTGCTGGGCACGCCCGAACGCCCCACCC
Source organism: Stenotrophomonas sp. Sm10 (assembly GCF_030985515.1). Classification (NCBI taxonomy): domain Bacteria; kingdom Pseudomonadati; phylum Pseudomonadota; class Gammaproteobacteria; order Lysobacterales; family Lysobacteraceae; genus Stenotrophomonas; species Stenotrophomonas sp. Sm10. The sequence continues at coordinate 23,346 of NZ_JAPTFO010000066.1, read as the reverse complement.
TGCTGCGGGTCACCGCCGACCCGAAGCGCCCGGAGTTGCGCCTGCAGCTGGGCGCGGTCGATCCGCGTCTGATTCCGGACATCGTGCGCCGCGTGCGCCGCGTATTCGATCTGGACGCGGACCTGCAGCAGGTGCACGCCGCGCTGAGCGAAGAACCCTTGCTGGCGCGCGGTATCGCCGAACGCCCCGGGCTGCGCGTACCCGGCGGCTGGGATGGCTTCGAGGTGGGCGTACGCGCCGTGCTCGGACAGCAGGTCAGCGTGGCCGCAGCCACCACCTTCGCGCGGCGCCTGGTCGACGCCTATGGCGCGCACCTGCCGGGCATGCCATCGGAATTCGATCGCCAGTTCCCGGCGCCCGAGGTGCTGGCCGAAGCGCCCCTGGAATCGATCGGCCTGCCGCGCAGCCGCGCCGCCACCGTGCGTGCGCTGGCGGCCGCCTGCGCCAGCGGCCAGCTCGACTTCGCGCCCGGGCAGGCATTGGAGGAATTCGTTGCTCGCTGCGTCGCGCTGCCCGGCATCGGCCCGTGGACGGCGCAGTACATCGCCCTGCGCGGGCTCGGCCAGCCCGATGCGTTCCCGGCCGGCGATCTTGTACTGCAGCAGGTGCTCGGCCACGCGCAGGGCCAGCGCCTGAGCGAACGTGCAACCGAAGCGCGCTCGCAACCGTGGCGGCCGTGGCGCGCCTACGCGGTGCTGCACCTGTGGCACCTGTCCGGCACGTTCGTTGGAGAACCGACATGACCCTGTTGTTCGACCGTTTCGACAGCCCGATCGGCGTGTTGACCATCGCCGGTGACGAACGTGGCCTGTCACATGTGCTTTTCCCCGAGAACCGCCATCCGGCACGCGGGCGCGATGACTGGCACTACGCACCGGATGCGCTGCCGGAAGCGCGCGAGCAACTGCTGCAGTTCCTGCACGGCGAACGCAGCAGCTTCGACCTTGTGCTGGCACCACGCGGCACGCCGTTCCAGCTGCGTGTGTGGCAGGCGCTGGCGTTGATTCCGTTCGGCCAGACCTGGAGCTACCTGCAGCTGGCGCAGCACCTGGGCCAACCCAGCGCGACCCGTGCGGTCGGTGCAGCCAACGGGCGCAACCCGCTGCCGATCATCCTGCCCTGCCACCGCGTGATCGGCAGCAACGGCGCACTGACCGGTTTCGGCGGCGGCCTGGAAACCAAGGCGGCGCTGCTGCGGTTGGAACAACGCCAGGCCCCGCTGTTCGCCTGAGAGGGCTGGCCGGGCTGCGCCCGGCACCCGCAGAGGCAACCGCAACGGCCGAAGCAACAGCAGCGTTCCGAGGCATGGCGCGGTGGGTCCGGTTGCGAGGGACGCCGTCAACCCGTCCCTGTAAGCTCGGTCGCGCCATCCATGGCGCTCACGCCCCCGCAACCGGACCCACCCCGCCTTCGACAGGTTCCGGCGATCTGTCCGAACGTCATTCTGCGCAACTGTTGGTAGGTGTCGACCTTGGTCGACACGGTAGATCCACGCCGTGCGTGAATGGAAGCATCAGGAATATATCTGGAGAAAAGCCCCCTTCTTGTTGAAGGGGGCGCGCCGACAGGCGCGGGGATAAGGAAAAATGCGCGGACACGGCGCGCAATAGTGCGCCGTGTCTTGGGCGCGTCATTACCTCGCACTATCATGCGCGGATGACTTCCGTACGCCTGACCTGCGCGCTGGCGCTGCTGCTGCCATTGGCCGCCTGCACCACCGCGCCCGCCCCTTCCGCCTCCGTTCCCACACCCGTCGCTGCGGCTGCGCCGCCCAAGCTGCTGCTGATCTCCATCGATGGCCTGCGTGCCGACGCGCTGGACCGCGGCCTGACCCCGAACCTGCAGCGACTGATCGACGGCGGCGTGCGTGCACGCTGGATGACGCCGTCCTATCCCTCGCTGACCTTCCCCAACCACTACACCATCGTCACCGGCCTGCGTCCGGACCACCACGGCATCGTCAACAACAGCATGGACGATGCAACCCTGGGCCGTTTCGAACTGAGCAACCGCGACGCGGTCACCACCAGCGGCTGGTGGGGTGGCGAACCGATCTGGGTCAGTGCCGAGAACGCTGGCGTACGTTCGGCCACCACGGCGTGGCCGGGCAGTGAGTCTGAAATCCGCGGCGTGCGCCCCAGCAAGTGGCGCGTGTACGACGGCAAGCAACCGCTGGAACAGCGGGCCGGCATCGTGCTCGACTGGCTGGCGCAGACCGATGCTGATGCACCGCGCCTCACCACGCTGTACATGGAACACGTGGACAAGGCCGGCCACAACTACGGCCCCGAGTCGAAACAGTATGCCGACGCCATCGTGCGCGCCGACCAGATCGTCGGCCAGGTGCTCGATGGGCTGCAGCAGCGCGGCCTCGCCGCGACCACCAACGTGATCGTGGTCTCTGACCATGGCATGGCCAGCGTGCCGGTCGGCCAGGTGATCTCCACCGAGTCGATGGCCGACCCGGCCATTGCGCGCAATGTCAGCCAGGGCCAGTCGGTGGGTTTTGCGCCGGTCGCCGGCCGCGAAGCGGAAGCCGAACGCGCCCTGCTCGGACGCCACGCGCACTACGAATGCTGGAAGAAGGAGAACCTGCCGGCACGCTGGCACTATGGCACGCATCCGCGGGTTCCGGCCATCGTCTGTGCCATGGATGAAGGCTGGGATGCCCTGCATCAGGAGAAAATCGCCAAACGCGACCATCAGGATCGCGGCTCGCATGGCTACGACAATGCCCTGCCCTCCATGCGTGCCGTGTTCGTGGCCAGCGGCCCGTCATTCCGACAGGGTTTGGTGATCGATGGCTTCGACAATGTCGACGTCTACCCGCTGCTGGCGCACCTGCTGCAGGTGCCGGCCGCGCCGAACGACGGAAATCCGGAAACGCTGAAGAAGACCCTGCGCTGATCCGATTGTAGAGCCGAGCCCACGCTCGGCTGCATTGCTCGGCTCTACAAGAACGTGCATAAAAAAAACGCGGCGCCAGGCGCCGCGTTTTTCTTTGGACCGGTCGGTCGGCCGGATCAGGCCTTGGCGACGGCCTTCTTCGCCACAGCCTTCTTCGCCGGAGCCTTGGCCACGGTCTTCTTGGCAACCGGGGCGGCGGCGCCTACGGCGACCTTGCTCGCGGTGTGCGAACGGGCGTTGCCGTAGCTGGCGTTGTAGCGCTTGCCCTTGGCGGTCTTGCGGTCACCCTTACCCATGTCTTCAACTCCTCAAGTGTGAAATCTGGTTACCCCGTACTGACACGGGTTCGGCGGGGCCGCCTTGCTGGGCGCCCCCGCGCACGATCGAAAATCCTATCACGGAGCGCCTAGTGCGCGCAGCTGGCGTCGTGCACGTGGCCGTGGTTGAGGCGAAGATTGACCAGGTGGGCCACCCCCACCAGCAGGCCGCCGATGGTCATCACCACCGCATGCGGCACGGCGTTGTGGTGCAGCGGGTCGTACAGCACACCGGCCCACAACGCGACCAGGCCGGGAATCAGGAAGCCCAGCGCGCGCAGCGCGCCGTGGCGGCGGTAGCCCCATACCAGGCTGAACAGCCCGAGCAGGGTCACGAACACCACCAGCGCCTGCTCCACGCCATCGCCCAGCCAGAACGACAGGCCCAGCGAAGGCGCCGCCGCCAGCAGTACGGGAATCACCGCGCAGTGCACCGCGCACAGCATCGAACCGGTAGCGCCGAAACGGTCGAGCAGATGGCGCAGGCGTGAGGACAGGGACATGACTTCCAGCAGGGTCGGCGAATCGTTATGGAATAATATAACATCCCTTCCCGAACCGCACGGTTTCCCCTCCCCCTCTCCCATCGGCGGGATTCGTGCGCCCTGCGATTGATACATTGTAACAAAGGACCGATCCATGCCTGCCCACACCCCACGGCTCAAGCCGCATTCCCTGGCCCTGGCCCTCGCCGCCCTGCTTCCGACCGTTGCCTTCGCCGCCAGCGAAGACGATTCCCATCGTGACCGCCACCTGACTGAACTGTCGTCGGTGCAGGTCACCGCGTCGCCACTGCAGGGCGATGCCGAATCGCTGGCCCGCCCGGTGGAGGTTCTGGCCGGTGAGCGCCTCGACGAGCAGAAGGCCGGCACCCTCGGCGATACCGTGGCCAAGCTGCCCGGCGTGCAGAGCACCTTCTTCGGCCCCGGCGTCGGCCGCCCGATCATCCGTGGCCAGGAAGGCCCGCGCGTGGCCGTGCTGTCCAACGGCATGGGCAACATGGATGCATCCACCGTCAGTGCCGACCATGCCACCAGCATCGAGCCGTTCCTGGCCGACCAGATCGAAGTGCTGAAGGGCCCCGCCACGCTGTTGTTCGGCAGCGGTGCCATCGGTGGTGCGGTCAACGTGGTCGATGGCCGCATCGCACGGGAGCTGCCGGAGCGGCCGCTTAGCGGCCGCGCCGAACTGCGCGGCAATTCGGTGAACAATGAGCGCAGCGGCATGTTCCGCCTCGATGGCGTCAGCGGCAATGTCGTGCTTCATGTGGACGGCCTGGTGCGCAATGGCGACGACTACCGTATCCCTGGCTACGCGGTGATCGACAGCCTGGAAGACCACCATGACGACCACGACCATGACCACGCGGGCGAGGAAGGCGAAGAGCCGCGTCGCGGCCGCCTCGACAACAGCTCGATCCGCACCCGTGCCGGTGGCGTCGGTGCGACCTGGCTGGGCGAAGGCGGCTACTTCGGCGTGTCGGCCAGCACCTACCGCACCAACTACGGCATTCCCAACGGCGCACACGTGCACGCCGATGGCGACGATCACGGCCATGACCACGGCCACGACCATGGCGACGAAGAGGAAGGCGGCGACGAGCATGACGTGCGCATCGACATGGTGCAGAACCGCTTCGAGACCAAGGCCGGCATCTATGACCCGGTCTCGTTCCTGAAGAACATCAACGCACGCGTGGCCTATACCGACTACGAGCACGTGGAGCTGGAGGCCGGCACGCCGTCGACCCGCTTCACCAACCGTGGCATCGAAGCGCGCCTGGAAGCGGTGCAGCAGCAGATCGGTGGCTGGGACGGTGCCTTCGGCCTGCAGTTCGGCAACAGTGATTTCGGTGCCAAGGGCGAAGAGGCGTTCGTTCCGGATACAGGCACGAAGAACATCGGCCTGTTCGTGCTGCAGGAAAAGCAGTTCGGACCGTTCAAGCTGGAACTGGGCGGCCGCCACGACCAGGTCAAGCTGGACCCGACCGGTGACTACCGGCGCCGCACCTTCGGCGCCACCAACCTCTCGGCTGCCGGCATCTGGAAGCTCAACGACGCGGTCGACCTGCGCATCGGCGTGGACAGCTCCGAGCGTGCACCGACCAACGAAGAGCTGTACGCCGCCGGCGCGCACATTGCTACCCGTTCGCTGGAGATCGGCGACGGCAACCTGAAGACCGAGCGCGGCCAGCGCGTGGAGCTGGGCATCCACACCCACAGCGAACGCCTGGACTTCTCCGCCTCGGTCTACCAGACCAGGTTCAAGGACTTCATCTACCTGGCCGACACCGGCGTTACCGAGGGGCTGCCGGTGCGCGCCTGGACCCAGCAGGACGCGGTGTTCCGCGGTGCCGAGGCCGAAGCGCTGGTGCACCTGTTCGAGGGCGGCGCCGGTGACTGGGACCTGCGCCTGTTCGGCGACTACGTGAAAGCCAAGCTGGATGGCAGCGGCAGCCGCAACCTCGACATCGCCGTGCCGCACGGCGACCACAACCACAATTACAACGTGGAACTGGCCAACACCGGCTACCTGCCGCGTATTGCCCCGGCCCGCGTCGGCGCCGACCTGCGCTGGTCGAAGGACGGCTGGCGCGCCTCGGTCGGTGCGGTGCGCTACAGCCGCCAGAAGGACGTGGCGCAGAACGAGGAGCCGAGCGATGGCTACACCCTGGTCGACGCCCACCTGGCCTACCGCTGGGACCGCAACGCCAGCAACAGCTACGAGGTGTTCCTGGATGGCAGCAACCTGACCAACCGCGAAGTCCGTCCGCACACCTCGCTGCTGCGCGACTACTCGCCGCTGCCGGGCCGTGGCGTCGCATTCGGCATCCGCGCGTTCTTCTGATCGGCTTACGCCGCCGGAACATTACCTGAGGGGGCCGAAAGGCCCCCTTTTCTTTGTCGCATATGGCATGAACTGGTGGAAGCGGCGCACTACCGACGCATCACCATCTGCTACGCGGCTAGACTCAGCCCGGTGTCAATCCAATAGACAAACTGAGCGGAAACATTTGCACGGCCCTGAGTCTCGATGCCGAACTGGAAGAACGCTTCCTTGCAATCGCCAAACGCGGGAGAACCGCTTGGCTGGCCGGCGACATCGCGGAGGCAGAGCATCGCTTCCTTGAAAGCTGGGACATGATTCCAGAGCCCAAGTCATCCTATGACCACGCCCAGAGTTCATCGTATGGAATAGCAGTTTTCTATCGCGATACCGCCCAGTTTGAGAAGGCCAGAGCGTGGGCGACGGTCGCCAGAGACACTTATGGACAAGGAGAAGCCTCAAGCGAGTACATGGACGAGCTCCTTGCAACGATTGAGTTCGAATCGGGAAACCTTGATGCAGCCTACGCGCTGTTCGAACCGCAGCACCGCAAGTACGGCAGACGTGCCTTTGAGGGCCATGAGAAGGGGTTCATTGATTTCATCAAGAGCAGGAAGAAAACTGGAAAGGTGGATCAGTGAGCCGCTAGCCAGCTCCCATCCGCTCCAGATACTCATCCACGCATGGCGTGGATCTACTGCCCCCTCCGGGAGCCATGGGGTTCCTGCATATCGATGCGACGCCATCACACATCCGTCACAAAGATGTGCGTACCACAACAAGCGGACAATCCCGTCACTCAATGTCTCGCCAACCGGACACTAATGTCCGAAAATATACCCATGACCGCCCAACGTGCCGATGCCGCTGCCCGCCGCGCCCTCATCCTCGACGCCGCCGATCATGTGTTCGGCCAACACGGTGTCACCGCCCCGCTGGATCTGGTGGTCGAACGCGCCCAGGTGGGCCGCGCCACCCTGTACCGCAACTTCCCCGACCGCACCGCGCTGATCCAGGCGCTGCTGCAGCGCACGGTCGACCGCATCCGGCGCCAGGTCGAACAGCTCGGCGACCGCGACGACGCCCTGTTCGAGGTGTTCGAGGGCATGGCCCAGCGCATCATCGATTCGCCGGCACTGGCCGATTACTGGCGTGCGGTCGACTCGGACGTGCCGTCCATGCGCGCTGCGCGCGAGACCGTGCGCGACCTGCTGGAGGAACCGATCGCGCGCGCCAAGGCCGCCGGGCTGTGCCGTGCCGACCTGGAAAAGACGGATATTTCACTGATCTCGGGCATGCTGGGTGCGGCCCTGCGCGGCAAGACCCGCGACGAGCGCGCCCAGTTGGCCGGGCGCGCCCTGCAACTGCTGCGTGGGGGTCTCCAGGGAGCTGCCAGCGAGGCCCGTTGATGGTCCAGCCGTATCTGAAGCCGGTTCCGGATTGGGAGGAACATGAGAAGCCGACCATGCCTGGCTCGGCGTCGATGCCCTGGCACCCGCCGTACCGGCGTGCGGCCTATGCGCTGGTATCGTTGCTGGTAGCGATCACCGGCGGCCTCGGCAATGCGCTGGTCACCGCCAACCTGCCGTTCCTGCAGGGCCAGCTGGCGCTGACCCCGACCCAGGGCAGCTGGCTGGTAGCGGCCTATGCCATGGTCAACGTCACCGCCAACCTGCTGGCCTTCAAGTTCCGCCAGCAGTACGGCATCCGCCTGTTCGCCGAAATCGGGCTGGGGCTGTATGCGGCGCTGGCGGTGCTGCACCTGTTCGTCGGCAGCTTCGAGACCACGATGCTGACCCGTGCCGCCAGCGGCTTCGCCGGCGCGGCCTGTTCAACGCTGGGCACGCTGTACATGCTGCAGGCGCTGCCGCGGCGCTTCACCGGCAATCTGCTGGTGGTCGGCGTCGGCCTTTCCCAGCTGGCGGTGCCGATCGCCTGGATCGTCTCCCCGGGCCTGGTCGATACCGGCCAGTGGCACCAACTGTACTCGTTCGAGGCCGGCCTGGCCCTGTGCGCCTTCGCCGCAGTGGTAGTGCTGAAGCTGCCGCCGGGCATCCAGGTGAAGGCGTTCGAGCCACTGGACTTCCTCACGTTCGCGCTGCTCGCCCCGGCCGTCGCCCTGCTGGTGATCGTGCTGGCGCAGGGCTACACGCGCTGGTGGCTCAATACGGCGTGGCTGGGCTGGGCGCTGATCGCTTCGATCGTGCTGTCCACCACCGCCTTGATCATCGAGCACTACCGGCGTAACCCACTGCTGCAGATCCGCTGGCTGTCGACGCTGCCGGTGCTGCATTTCATCGTCGGCGCCTTCCTGATCCGCTTCCTGACCACCGAGCAGTCCTACGGCGTGGTCAACCTGATGCGCACGCTGGGCATGGGACCGGACCAGATGCGGCCGCTGTTCGTGGTGATCCTGGCCGGGGTGATCACCGGAATCGCCGGTGCCTCGCTTACCTTCGGCCCGAAGCGGCTGATCGCCCAGCTGCTGATGGCGATCCTGCTGCTGGGCGCCGCCGCGTTCTTCGACCAGCACCGCACCAGCATGGATCGGCCGCACGACTTCTACGCCAGCCAGTTCCTGGCCTCGGTCGGTGCGGGCATGTTCATGGGGCCCCTGATCATGCTTGGCATCTCTGCTGCGCTGAAACAGGGCGTGGACCACATGATCACCTTCCTGGTGACGCTGTCGATCACGCAGACGCTGGGCGGCCTGGCCGGCTCGGCGGTGTTGGGCACCTTCCAGCTGCATCGCGAGCAACTGTATTCCAGCGCGCTGACCAGCCAGCTCGATCCGGCCGATCCGGTGGTAGCGCAACGCCTGCGTCTCCAGCAGCAGCTGTACAGCGCCCAGATCACCGACCCGGTCATGCGCAGCGCACAGGGCAGCGCGCAGCTGGCACAGACCACGCGCCGAGAAGCCAATGTGCGTGGCTTCAACGATGTGTTCACCCTGAGCGGCTGGCTGGCGATCGGTTTCCTGTGCTGGTTGCTGCTGCTGTCGCTGCGTACCGCCGTACTGAAGCAATGGCGCAAGCGCCACCCGCCCGTGTCCACCGCGGCCACGCCGGCCGCATCCCGTTGAGTCCCCCCATGCCTCCCGTGCCGCCCCGACCCGACGACGCCGACAACGTCACCCCGCCGCCGCCCACCGACGCGGCGCCCGCGTCCACACCGGTAGAACCCGCGGTCGCGCCGAAGTACCTCAAGCCCAGCGCGCGCAGCGTGGCGGTGATGGTGATTGTCGCCCTGCTGGGCATTGCGCTGATCCTGCGTGCCTGGCACCTGTGGCCGTTCACCAGCAGCGTGATGGTGACCGACAACGCCTATGTGCGCGGCCAGATCACGGTGATGGCGCCGCAGGTGAACGGCTATGTGACCGAGGTGCTGGTGAAGGACTTCCAGCACGTGAAGGAAGGCGAGCCGCTGCTGCGCATCGATGACCGCATCTATGCGCAGCGTGTCGCCCAGGCGCAGGCAACGCTGGACAGCGCGCGCGCGGCGCTGGCCAACTCCGACCAGTCGCAGGCGCAAAACCGTGCGCAGATCGCCTCGGCGCGCGCCACGCTCTCGGCCGGCCAGGCCGAACTGCAGCGCTCGCGCAACGAGCTGAAGCGCTACGAGGAACTGGCCGCACAGCAACTCGTGTCGATCAATGACCGCGACAAGTTCCGCACCAGCCAGGCCTCGGCGCAGGCCAGCGTGCAGCAGTCGCAGGCGCAGATCCGCATCGCCGAGGAAACGCTGGTGTCGACCCAGGTCGCGCGCAAAAGCCTGGAGGCCCAGGTGGAAAGCGCGCAGGCGCAGCTGGAGCTGGCCCGCATCGATCTGGCCAATACGGTGATCCACGCACCGCGCGACGGCCAGATCAGTGAAGCCAGCGTACGCGTGGGCCAGTACGTCGCGGCCGGCTCGCAGCTGCTGTTCCTGGTACCTGACACGCTGTGGGTGGTGGCCAACTACAAGGAAGGCCAGACCTGGGGGATGGCGATCGGCCAGCCGGCCACGTTCTCGGTGGACGCGTTCCAGGGGCAGGTGCTGAAGGGCCGTGTCGAAGAGATCGCGCCCGCCACCGGGTCGGAGTTCAGCGTGTTGCGCCCGGACAATGCCAGCGGCAACTTCACCAAGGTGGTGCAGCGGCTGCCGGTGCGGATCTCGATCGATCCGGGTCAGGCACTGGCGGCGCGGCTGCGGCCCGGCATGTCGGTGATCGTGCGGGTGGATACGGCAGGCAAACCGAAGGACTAGCCCTTGTCATGAAACGGGGTCAGATCCCTTTTGCCAATGGCAAAGGAATCTGACCCCACTCAGGATGCCGGCCAGCGGCCGGCACTACCATTGCATTACCCCGCGCAGCGCGCGCAGAGACCGTGCACTTCAAGGGTCTGTGCCTGCGGCTGGAAGCCCAGTTCCTTGGCGCGCTTTTCCAGCTGGCTGACGATTTCCCGGTCTTCCAGTTCCACCGCGCTGTGGCAGCTGTTGCAGATCAGGAACGGCACCGAATGCGCGGCGCTGCTGGGGTGGTGGCAGGCCACGAAGGCATTCACCGATTCCAGCTTGTGCACGAAACCATTGGCCATCAGGAAGTCGAGGGCGCGGTACACGGTGGGCGGGGCATCAGCACCCACACCCTTGCCGTTGCGCACCCATTCCAGCAACTCATAGGCCTTGACCGGCTTGCCGGCCTCGGCGATCAGCTTCAGTACATTGGCGCGGATCGGGGTAAGGCGCAGCCCGCGTTCGCGCGAGACACGCTCGACCACCGCCACGAAATCCGATGCGTCGTGGACGTGGTGGTGCGGGGCGGTACAAGCAGTGGCGGTCTTGGCGGACATGCGCGTTCTCCGGTTCGGGCCTGGCAAGGATGCCTCAGGCCGTTGCTACCTTGGTGATGGCCACATCGATGCGTTTCAAGGCCTGCTCGCGGCCAGCCAGGTACACGGTATGGGAAATGTCAGGACTGACCTGGGTACCGGTGATGGCCACGCGCAACGGCTGGGCCACCTTGCCCATGCCGATCTCCAGCGCTGCGGCCGCGTCATGCAGGGCCAGGCCCACCGATTCGGCGGTCCATTCCGGCAACGCCGCCAGCAGCTCGCGGGCCTTGCCCAGCGCCACCTCGGCACCGGCCTTGAAGTGCTTGGCCACCGCCGCGTCATCGTACTCGGTCAGCGGCTGGTACCAGACCACGGCTTTCTCGGCCATCTCCTTCAGGGTCTGCACGCGTTCACGCAGGGCGATCACCACGTCCTCCGGTGCCGGTCCGGCAGCCACGTCCAGCCCCAGCTTCTGCAGCTGGTAGACCAGGTGCGGCACGATCGCGGCCACATCCTCGGTCTTCAGGAAGTGCTGGTTGACCCAGCCCAGCTTGGCCATGTCCAGTCGCGAGGCCTTGGAGTTGCAGTCCTTCACGTCGAACAGCTCGATCAGCTCCTGGCGGCTGAACAGCTCCTGGTCACCGTGCGACCAGCCGAGACGGGCCAGGTAGCTCAGCAGCGCATCGGGCAGGTAGCCGGCGTCCTTGTACTGCATCACGTCGGCCGCGCCGGTGCGCTTGGACAACTTGGCGCCCTGCTCGTCCAGGATCATCGGCATGTGGCCGAACTTCGGCACCGGCGCACCAATGCCTTCGTACAGGTTGATCTGGCGCGGGGTGTTGTTGATGTGGTCGTCGCCGCGGATGACCTCGGTGATGCCCATGTCCCAGTCGTCCACCACCACCGCGAAGTTGTAGGTGGGGTAGCCGTCCGGGCGGAAGATCACCATGTCATCCAGCTCGCTGTTGGCGATCTCGATGCGGCCCTTGATCAGGTCGTCGAACACCACCGTGCCTTCCAGCGGATTCTTGAAGCGGATGACGCGGTTCGGGTCGTCCCTGTAGGGCAGGCCCAGATCGCGCGCAGCGCCGTTGTAGCGCGGCTTCTCCTGCCTGGCCATGGCAGCCTCGCGCATCGCGTCCAGCTCTTCGCGGGTCTCGTAGGCGTAGTACGCCTTGCCCTCGGCGATCAGCTGCTCGGCCACTTCCTGGTAACGGGCAACGCGGTCGGTCTGGTAGATCGGGCCTTCGTCATAGTCCAGGCCCAGCCACTCCATCGCCTCCAGGATGGCGTCGATCGCACTCTGGGTGCTGCGTTCACGGTCGGTGTCCTCGATGCGCAGCACGAACTCGCCGCCACGGTGGCGGGCCTCCAGCCAGCAGTACAGCGCGGTGCGGGCACCACCGATGTGGAGGTAGCCGGTGGGACTGGGGGCGAAGCGGGTGCGGCAGGTCATGGACGGCTCGAGGAACGGGAATCCCCCGATTTTACCAGCCCGCCGCCCCCGACGGAAAAAGGGGACGGAGGGGATTAAGTCGTGATTGCCCAGCCCGTGGGCACTGCAACCGGGAAACGGAGGGGAGATGCGACTTAATCCCCTCCGTCCCCTTTTACGGTTCCACCTTGCGCGGGAACGGCTGCTCGCGCATCGCGGCGTTGTAGGCGAACGAGGCGACGATGGCAGCGGCCTGCTTCAGGTCTTCCGGTTCGGCGTGGTCCCAGGTGTCCAGGTGGCTGTGGTGGACATTGGTGAAGTAGTCCAGCCGGTCCTGGATGAACTGGAAGCCCGGCAGGCCGATGCGGTCGAAGCTGATGTGGTCGGTGCTGCCAGTGTTGCGGGTGGCCACGGTGGTGGCGCCCACGTCATGGAACGGCGCCAGCCAGGCTTCGAAGATAGGCATGGCCACCAGGTTTTCCTGAGCGTAGATGCCACGGAAGCGGCCCGAGCCGTTGTCCATGTTGAAGTAGACCTGGAACTTGCCGTAGTCGCGGGTCTTCTGCAGTGCGCCGGTCGGCTCGCGCAGCGACGCCGGCAGCGCCTTCTGCGCCGGGTCGGTCGGCTCCGGGAACTTGCCGAAGTGCTTGGCCACATAGGCCTGCGAGCCGATCAGGCCCTGCTCCTCGCCGCTCCACAGCGCCACGCGGATGGTGCGCCTGGGCTTGGCGCCGGTGGCCTTGAGGATGCGCATCGCCTCCATCATCACCGCCACGCCGGCGGCGTTGTCGGCCGCACCGGTGCCGCTGTGCCAGGAATCCAGGTGCGCGCCGATCATCACCACTTCATCGGGCTTGCTGCTGCCACGGATCTCGGCCAGCGTGTTGTAGCCGGGCTGGTCGGCCTCGTCGGTGAAGCGTGCGGCCACATCCACGCGCAGGCGCACGGTCTGCTTGGCCTCCAGCGCGCGTACCAGCGGATTGAAGTGCTCGCTGATCATCGCCAGCTCGGGAATGCCCACCGACTCACCGGCCTTGCGCGAACCACCACCGGCAACGCGGATGATGCCGTTGTCCCAGCTGCTGATGCCGATCGAGGCCAGCGCGCCCTCTTCCACGAAGAAGGCATTGACCTTGGCCGCCAGCTGCTGGCGTTCCTGGTATTCCTTGACCCGCTTGGCGCGCTCGGCGGTGGCGTCCTTGTCCTTGGGCAGGGTGAACTCCTGCAGGCCCTCCAGCGAGGTGGCGTCGTGGCGGTGCGAATCGGGCTCGGTGCCCCGCTTGTATTCGCGTGCCTCGCCCAGCAGGAGGATCTTGCCACGCAGCTTGCCGCGGTACTTCTCTATGTCTTCGGGCTTCTTGATGTCGACCTGCACCAGCTCGCCTTCGACCGGGCCCTTCGTACCGGGGGTCCAGGCCTTGGGCAGCGCATGCAGCGGCTGCACGCGGTCACCCAGCATTTCCACGCTCGCCGAGGTGAATTCCCAGCCACGGCCGAAATCATCGAAGGCCTCGTCGTGGACGTTGTCCAGCTTCCATTCGTTGAACTTGCCGCGGGTCCACGCATTGGCGCGGCCCATCGCCGGCGAGTTGGTCAACCGCGGTCCAATGCGTTCGGTGAGGTAACTGAAGGTGTCCATTACCTGCGACCGGTGGAAGGCCTCCTGGCGGATGCGGCTGACCATGTCCAGGTCCACCGTCTCGCGCTGCTGCGCCCCTGCATTGCCACCCATCACAAGCGCTGCGGCCAGCACGCCCCACTTCAACACATCGCACCCCTGCCCTTCGGCTCGATCTTCAACCCATCGAGTCTAGCCAGCAGGGGCGCGCCGATACCGTCCCATCGGTCATGGACAGCAGTAGATCCACGCCATGCGTGGATGAACAACCCGATCACCCCCTCCACCCCAACCACAACTGCGCCCGCTCCGGCAGCAACAACAACCAGTGCCGCCGGTCGACGCTGCAGCAGCCGTACACCGCCGCATGCGCGGGCCAGTCATCGGGCAGGCCGTCGATGCCGATTTCGGCCAGCGCTTCCGCCCCGGCCTTCCATGGCCGGTAGCGCGGCACCCGTCCGGCCACTGCGCCACGTCCCTGCCGCGCACCCTGCAACCAGCCCAGGCCCTTGCCCCGCAGTCCTTGGCAGGTCGCCGCCGCCAGCTGGAAGCGGACCAGGCCGGGGGCGATCCGTGCCCCCGGCAGGGCCGCCAGCACGCCATGTGCCTGCAGCAGTGCATCCACTTCCAACAGGGCCGGAATACCCTGCCGTGCCCGTTGCCGCAATCCCTGGCGCCAACTCATGGCCTGCTCCTTACTTCAGGTCCGCGCCGAGCGCGTACCAGTCCACCCGACGGGTCACCCACATCGCCAGCGCCAGGATCACGAACAGCAGCAGCGAACCCATCAGCAGCGCATTGTTCTCCGACACCAGCAGGCCATACAGCGCGCCGTACAGCACGGTCAGCAGCGCCGCGAAGCCGAAGCCGCGCTTCCAGTGGCCCAGCACATTGGCCAGGTACACCGCCTGCAGGCCGATGCAGGCCACCGCCGAAACCAGGTAGGCCTTCCAGAACGCGATGTGCTCGGACAGGCTGATCAGCAGCAGGAAGAAGATCGCCAGCGCCAGGCCGACCATCAGGTACTGCAGCGGGTGGATGCGCAGCGACTTGATCAGCTCGAACAGGATGAAGCCGAGGAAGGTCAGCAGCACGAACAGCACGCCGTACTTCGAGGCACGGTCGGCCTGGGTGTAGCTATCGACCGGATCGACCAGCGACACCGTCACCGCCTGCGAGTCCACCGAACCGTCATTGCGCAGCTGCCGCTGTGCGTCGGAGGCCAGCGAGGACACCGCCCAGCGCGCATCGAATCCCTGCGCATCAACGCGGCGCTCGTTGGGCAGGAAAGCTCCGCTGAACGACGGATGCGGCCAGCTCGAACGCAGCGCGATGTGGGTGTCATCGCCCACCGGCACCACCGACAGCATGCGACTGCCATCCAGGCGCAGCTCCAGTTCAACGGTGCTGGCGGCCAGCGTGCCGCCCTGATCCGCATCGAAACCGGCCACCGGTGCATGCAGGCCCCGCCCGATCTCGCCGGCCGCACCAACACCCGGCAGCAAACGCAGCTGCTTGCCATCCACGCGCAGGTTCGGCGTGCCGACCAGGCCACGGACATCGGAAACCCCCACCGCCACATACGGCTGGCCGTAACTGCGGCCCGCCTTCACCGGGTAATCGTCTGCGGCGAAGGTCGCCTTCATCTGGCCGTTCCAGCTGTAGACCGGCACCTTGAACAGCCCCACCTCACGCTGGCTCGGCAGCATTTCGCCGCCCACCTCCAGCGATGCCGGCATCTGCAGCCAGTGCCCCTCGGTGACCTGCACTTCGGTCTTCTTGACGCCCAGCGGGTCGACCAGTTCAACCTGCTTGCGTTCCACCCATGGCACCACCCGCACCGGGCCCACCAGCTGCTGTGCGCCGGCGCGGCTGTCGGCCACCCGCGAGAAAGCCTCGTCGCGGTACGCACTGCGTTCGTTGATGACACTGCGGATCATCGTCAGCGGAACCAGCAGCAGCAGGATCAGGCCGCCGACAATGGCGAAGCGCAGCAGCATCTTCAGGGATTTCATGGTCCAATCCTCGTTGGAGAGGACTGCAGGATGGACCGCCACGGTGAGCGGGGTTTGTGGCGAATTTGAAGCGAATGTGAAGTCAGCGGCGGGGGCGCTGGCCCGGCACTGACAACGGCAGCCACAGGCTGGCGACGGTGCCACCGCCGTCGCGCGCGTCGAGGCTGGCGCGACCATCGTGCAGGCGCGCGACCTCCTGCACGAACGGCAGGCCCAGGCCGGAACTGCGCCGGCCGCTGCCGGGGCGGGCCAGCGAATAGAAGCGTTCGAACACCCGTTCGCGCGCGTAGTCGGGAACGCCGGCACCGCGATCCGCTACCTGCAGGCGTACGCCCTGCCCGTCCACCTCGGCCTGCAGCGCGATGTCCGCGCCGGGCGGTGAGAAGGCAATGGCGTTGTCGATCAGGTTGTGCAACGCCTGCCGCAGCAGATAGGCATCACCCTGCACGCGCATGTCGGGTACGCTGCCGATGCGCACCTGCACGCCGGCCGCCTGCGCACGCACCTGCGCGGCCGCCGCCGCATCGGCCAGCAAGGTTGGCAGCGCGATCGGATCGCGGGTCTGCAGCCAGCCGTGCTGTTCCACTTCGGCCAGCGCCAGCAGCTTGTCGATCGTCTCGGTCAGCCGCTCCTGCTGATCGACGATGCTGCGTGCAAAATGCACGCGGTCGGCCTCCGGCAGTGGCTCCTGCAGCAGCTCGGCGGCACCGCGGATCGCCGCCAGCGGACTCTTCATTTCATGCGTCAGCGACTGCACGTACTGCTCGACGTAGGCCTTGCCCTCCAGCTTGCGGCGCATCGTTTCCAGTGCCTGGCCCAGGTCGCCGATCTCGTCGCGGCGCCGCCGCGGGGGTGGCACCGGTTCGCCGGCGCTGACCGCACGCGCGTAGCGGCTGAGCTGGCCAAGGCCCGTGGTGAGCCACATCGTCACCAGCACGCCGACCAGCGCCGACAATCCGATCAACCAGGCGCCGCGCTCGATGATGGCGCGTTGGCTTGCAGCGATGAACGGATCGATGCTGCGGTTGGGCTGGGCCAGGCTGAGCACGCCGATCAGCGTGCGCCCATCGTCCGGGTCGTATACCGGCGCCGCCACATGCATCACCGTATTGCCTTCCTCGCCCGGCGTTTCCGGGCTGGAGCGGGCACCGTACTCGCCACGCAGGGTGCGATAGACATCATTCCAGCGCGAGTTGTCGCGCCCCAGGTCGCGGCCCAGCGAGTCGTAGATGACGATGCCCTTGGCATCGGTGATGGTCACCCGGTAGTCCAGTGAGCGCTTGGGAAAGCGCCAGACCATCGCTTTCAGGTCACGCTGCCGCGCCTTGGCGAGGTTGCGGGTGAAGCTGCCGCTGCCGATGGTGCCGGCCTTGACGTCGGCGGCGGCCATCTCGGCCAGCACGTTGGCCGCATCGACCAGGGTCGATTCCATCGCCTGGCGCACGCCGGGCTTCACTTCGTTGACGAACACGCGCATCACGAAGAACGCGGCGATGCCGGTTATCAGGAAGAAGCCGAGGAACAGCTTCAATACCAGGCGCATCGGCTAGACCTCCAGCGCGTAGCCAAGGCCACGGTGGGTGCGGATGGGGTCTTCGCTGGCACCGGCCGCGCGCAGCTTGGCGCGCAGCGTCTTTACATGCGTATCAACGGTGCGGTCGGCGCTGTCGGCACTGCTGTCCCAGCCACGGTCCATCAGCTGGGCACGGCTGAGGATGGCGCCCGGGCGCTGCAGCAGCGCTTCCAGCAGCGCGTACTCGTAGCGGGTCAGGTCCAGCGCGTGGCCGCGGAAGCGGATGCGCCGGCCTTCACGGTCGATGGCGAAGGCACCATGTTCCTGCCAGCCCGTATCGGCGCTGGGTCCTGCGTTGACCGGTGCCGCGCGGCGCAGGCGCGCACGCACCCGCGCCACCAGTTCTCGCGGCGAGAACGGCTTGGTCATGTAATCGTCGGCGCCCAGTTCCAGGCCCAGCACGCGGTCCACTTCATCGTTGCGGGCGGTCAGGAAGATCACCGGCAGCTGGGCCGCCGGCCCGGGCTGCGCGCGCAGCCGCCGGCACACTTCGAAACCGCCCAGGTCGGGCAGGCCCACGTCCAGCACCACCACGTCGATATCGCCGGCCTGCAGCCGTTGCAGGGCCTCGCCGCCGAGCAGGCAGTGGCTGGCGGCATAGCCTTCGCTGCGCAGCGCATAGAGCACGGTTTCGGCGATGGCGGCTTCGTCCTCGACCACCAGGACATGGGCAACGGGAGCTGTCATGGCGCGCAGCATAGCCGCTGCGGCCGCCGCCCCGTACACTGCCGCCCATGAACTATCGCCACGCCTTCCATGCCGGCAACCATGCCGACGTGCTCAAACACATCGTGCAGCTGGCCCTGATCGACAGCTTCAAGCGCAAGGACAGCCCGTTCTTCGTGCTCGACACCCACGGCGGTGCCGGCCGCTACCTGCTGGCCAGCGAAGAGAGCCGCAAGACGCTGGAGGCCGAATCCGGAATCATGCGGCTGATGGCCCAGCCCAAGCTGCCGGAGGTGGTCGAGCGCTACCTGAAGGCGGTACAGGCCGACAACCCGGTCGGCGCGCTGACCAATTATCCGGGTTCGCCGCTGCTGAGCGCACAGGCAATGCGTGCGCAGGACCGCATGGCGGTCTGTGAGCTGCAGGAAGCCGAAACGGCCACGTTGAAGGCCCTGTTCGCCCATGACAGCCGCGTCGACGTGCGCGCCGGCGATGGCTATGCCGTGCTGCGCTCGCTGCTGCCGCCGAAGTTCAACGGCAGCAAGATCGGCCGTGGCCTGGTCCTGATTGACCCGCCGTACGAGGCCCAGGACGCGGAATACCAGAACGTCTTGGCCGCCCTGGCCGAGACCCTGGCACGCTGGCCGCAGGCCACCTGTGCGGTCTGGTTCCCGATCAAGCAGCGGCGCACCATCCTGCACTTCCTGCGCAAGGCCACTGCCCTGCCGGTCAAGTCGGCGATGACGATCGAGTTCCTGGTGCGCCCTGACGACTCGCCGCTGCGGCTCAACGGCAGCGGCATGCTGCTGCTCAACCCGCCCTGGCAGTTCGACCGGGTGGTCGGCCCGGCCCTGCCGGCGCTGCGCCAGCACCTGGGCGAACCCGGTGCCAGCACCCGCCTGGATTGGCTCAAAGCCCCCGAATAACGGCCTTCACGAGGCTGTACCGCCGTGAGCCTTCCGTTCACGGAATGCAGCCCCGGTGATGCCACAATCGATGGACCACCAAGGAATCACCCGGTATGGCCACTCGCAACCGCATGCCGCCCTGGCATGAGATCTTCAAGGCTCCCAGCGGCCACGAGCTGCTGATCCGCCCCATCCGCCCGGAAGATGGCGCACCGCTGCAAGCGGCATTCAGCCTGTTCGGGCCGGAAGAAATCCGTGATCGTTTCCTGCAGGCGGTGACCGAACTGTCGCCGGAGACTACCCAGCGCCTGACCCACCCGAACCCCAAGACCGAGATCACCCTGGTCGCAGCCGAGTCCCTGCCCGCTGGCGAAGCGGTGGTCGGCGCGGTTGCCCGGGCCTCGATCATCCCCGGCACCCGTGAAGCCGAGTACGCGATCCTGATCAGCCGCTTCCTGATCGGCCAGGGCCTGGGCCGGCAGCTGATGCGCAAGCTGGTGAAGTGGGGCCGCGGCAAGTACCTGGACCGCCTGTACGGCGACGTTGCCGCCGAGAACGAGCCAATGAAGCAGCTCGCCGCCTCGCTGGGCTTCAAGCCGGTGCCGCATCCGAACGGTGCCGAAGGCCTGGTGCGGATGGTGCTGGAGTTGGACAACTGAAGGTAGCGCCGGGCCATGCCCGGCGACGTTGATTCAACCGCCGCGCTCGGCCGGGCTTGGCCCGGCGCTACACCCGCTCACGTCACGATCATGGGCCCGGCAGGGGCTTCTGCTAAAATCCGGAGTCCATGTCGCGTACCTCATACCCCGCCCCGCCGCTGCCGCGTGCCGGCCAGCTCCGCGCCTGGTGGCGCGCCCCCGCCTCGCCGACCGCCCTGGCCTGGTACCTGGCCCAGGCCGCGCGCGCGCACGACGCCCCGCTGCTGGTGATCGCCCGTGACAACCACGGTGCCAACCAGCTTGAAGCCGACCTGCAGACCCTCCTTGGCGGCGACCCGGCCCTGCCGGTGGTCGCCTTCCCTGACTGGGAAACCCTGCCCTACGACCGCTTCAGCCCGCATCCGGACATCATCTCGCAGCGCTTGGCTGCCCTGCACCGCCTGCCCACGCTGAAGCGTGGCCTGGTGATCGTGCCGGTGCAGACCCTGCTGCAGCAGCTGGCCCCGCGCAGCTATGTGATCGGTGGCAGCTTCGACCTGAAGGTCGGCCAGCGCCTGGACCTGGAGGCCGAGAAGCGCCGCCTGGAAAGCGCCGGCTACCGCAACGTGCCGCAGGTGATGGACCCGGGCGACTTCGCCGTGCGCGGCGGCCTGCTCGACGTGTTCCCGATGGGCGCCGACGAGCCGCTGCGGGTAGAACTACTGGACGAGGACATCGACTCGATCCGTGCCTTCGATCCGGAAAGCCAGCGTTCGCTGGACAAGGTCGAGGCGGTGCACATGCTGCCCGGCCGCGAAGTGCCGATGGACGAGGCCAGCATCGCACGCGTGCTGGCCACGCTGCGCGAGCGTTTCGATGTGGATACCCGGCGCAGTTCGCTGTACCAGGATCTGAAGTCCGGGCTGGCCCCGGCCGGCGTCGAGTACTACCTGCCGCTGTTCTTCGAGCGCACCGCGACCCTGTTCGACTACCTGCCCAGCGGCAGCCTGCCGGTGGTCTGTGCCGGTGCCGGCGAAGCCGCCGAGGCGTTCTGGGCGCAGACCGGCGAGCGTTATGAGCAGCGCCGCCACGATGTGGAACGGCCGCTGCTGCCGCCGTCGGCGCTGTACCTGTCGCCGGAGCTGCTGCGCGAGCGCCTGAACGATGCCCCGCGCATCGAAGTATGGGCCGCCGACCACGCACGCATCGCCGACGCGCACGCGCTGGGCGACCAGCCGCTGCCCCCGCTGCCGGTGGCCGCGCGCGAAGCCCCCGCCGGCGATGCGCTGAAATCCTTCCTCGGCCATTATCCGGGCCGGGTACTGATCGCCGCCGATTCACCCGGCCGCCGCGAGGCGCTGCTGGAAGTGCTGCAGGCCGCCGAGCTGAAGCCGCCGGTGGTGGCCGACCTGCCCAGCTTCCTCGCCGACGACGCGCGCTTCGCGATCGCGGTGGCACCGCTGGAGGATGGCTTCGCGCTGGACGATCCGCGCATCGCGGTGCTGACCGAGCGCCAGCTGTTCCCCGAGCGCGCCGGCAGCACCCGGCGCACGCGCCGTGCCGGCCGCGAGCCGGAAGCGATCATCCGCGACCTCGGTGAACTGACCGAGGGCGCGCCGATCGTGCACGAGGATCATGGCGTCGGCCGCTATCGTGGCCTGATCGCGATGGACGTCGGCGGCATGCCCGGCGAGTTCCTCGAAATCGAATATGCCAAGGGCGACCGCCTGTATGTGCCGGTCGCCCAGCTGCACCTGATCAGCCGCTATTCCGGTGCGTCGGCGGAAACCGCGCCGCTGCATTCGCTCGGTGGCGAGCAGTGGAGCAAGGCCAAGCGCAAGGCCGCCGAGAAAGTACGCGACGTTGCTGCCGAGCTGCTGGAGATCCAGGCCCGCCGCCAGGCGCGTGCCGGCCTGGCACTGCAGGTCGACCGCGCGATGTACGAGCCGTTCGCGGCCGGTTTCCCGTTCGAGGAGACCCCGGACCAGCTGGCCGCGATCGATGCGACCCTGCGCGACCTGGCCAGCAGCCAGCCGATGGACCGCGTGGTCTGCGGCGACGTCGGCTTCGGCAAGACCGAGGTGGCGGTGCGCGCCGCGTTCGCCGCCGCCAGTGCCGGCAAGCAGGTGGCCGTGCTGGTGCCGACCACGCTTCTGGCCGAACAGCACTACCGCAACTTCCGCGACCGCTTCGCCGATTACCCGCTGAAGGTCGAGGTGCTGTCGCGCTTCAAGACCAGCAAGGAAATCAAGGCCGAACTGGAAAAGGTCGCTGCCGGCACCATCGACGTCATCGTCGGCACCCATCGCCTGCTGCAGCCGGACGTGAAGTTCAAGGACCTGGGCATGGTCATCGTCGACGAGGAGCAGCGATTCGGCGTGCGCCAGAAGGAGGCGCTGAAGGCGCTGCGCGCCAACGTGCACCTGCTGACGCTGACCGCCACGCCGATCCCGCGCACGCTCAACATGGCCATGGCCGGCCTGCGCGACCTGTCGATCATCGCCACGCCGCCGCCGAACCGGCTGGCGGTGCAGACCTTCATCACCCAGTGGGACAACGCGCTGCTGCGCGAAGCCTTCCAGCGCGAGCTGGCACGTGGCGGCCAGCTGTACTTCCTGCACAACGACGTGGAGAGCATCGGCCGCATGCAGCGCGAGCTGTCCGAGCTGGTGCCGGAAGCGCGCATCGGCATCGCCCACGGGCAGATGCCCGAGCGCGAACTGGAAAAGGTGATGCTGGATTTCCAGAAGCAGCGTTTCAACGTGCTGCTGTCGACCACGATCATCGAATCGGGCATCGACATCCCCAACGCCAACACCATCATCATCAACCGTGCCGACCGTTTCGGCCTGGCCCAGCTGCACCAGCTGCGTGGCCGCGTCGGTCGTTCGCACCACCGTGCCTACGCCTACCTGATCACCCCCGACCGTCGCGCGATCACCCCCGACGCCGAGAAGCGCCTGGAGGCGATCGCCTCGATGGACGAGCTGGGCGCCGGCTTCACCCTGGCCACCCACGATCTGGAAATCCGCGGCGCCGGTGAACTGCTTGGCGAGGACCAGAGCGGGCAGATGGCCGAGGTCGGCTTCAGCCTGTATACCGAGCTGCTGGAACGCGCGGTACGCAGCATCAAGCAGGGCAAGCTGCCCGACCTGGATGCCGGTGAGGAAGTGCGCGGCGCCGAGGTCGAGCTGCATGTGCCGGCACTGATCCCGGAAGACTACCTGCCGGACGTGCACACCCGCCTGACCCTGTACAAGCGCATTTCAAGCGCGCGCGACAGCGATGCACTGCGCGAGCTGCAGGTGGAGATGATCGACCGCTTCGGCCTGCTGCCGGATGCGGCCAAGCACCTGTTCGCCATCGCCGAGCTGAAGCTGAAAGCCAATACGCTGGGCATCCGCAAGCTCGACCTGGGCGAGAACGGCGGCCGCATCGTGTTCGAGTCCAAGCCGAACATCGATCCGATGGCGGTGATCCAGCTGATCCAGAAACAACCGAACCTCTACGCCATGGAAGGGCCCGACAAGCTGCGCATCAAGCACCCGCTGCCGTTGCCGGAAGACCGCTTCAATGCGGCCCGCGCCCTTCTGACCACCCTCGCCCCGGGTTGATCGCCCCCCCCGAAC